>NZ_BAABEX010000012.1:0-9326 GCF_039540375.1 Acidovorax lacteus | reverse complement strand
AACAGCTGCTGCTTCGGCCTGTTCCATGTCCCCTTCTCAGTTCGCAAACCTACGTGATGGCGCGAAGGACTCCAAAACCGGCAAGCCACGCGGCATGCGGAAAGAAACAGCCAGAAGGATCGAGAAGGCGGCGGGCAAGGAGTCCGGATGGCTCGACATCGATCACTCAGCAGAGATTGGCGCCAGCACACCCCAGCACTTATCCGCCGCGAATCCAAGCCTCATCCAAGCCTTGGAAGTGGTAGCTACAGCGCTCTCCAAAGTACCGCCCGAAAAGCGGCATGCCCTGGTTGCAGTGCTCTCCACCTATGCGGCAAACCCCCAAGGGGAGACCGGGTCGCTGGCCTACCTGCATGGAGAACTCAGCCGCGCACCGGCCTTGCCGCCCATCGTGCAAAAAGCGCTCGAGCCCGGCCTGGGCGTGGAGTCCGCCGCGATCTTTGACCCAGTGAGACAGCAAACTTGACGCTCTCCGCAAGCTCCCTCTTTCTCCCGGGCATCTACCCACTCATCACCAGCCGAGACCCCCTCCAGACGCTCACCGGCAAAGACAACCTGGGCATGGGCTACACAGAGCATGGCGAGCAGTACATGCTCAAGCCCGGTGGCATGCTGGGGGTGGCCGAGTTCGTGGGCGCCAGAATCAGCGAAGCCTGCGGCATCCCGGCGTGCCAGCCCACCATCGTCACCATCCAGGGCATCAATGGCCCGGAGCATGTCTTTGGCTCACGCATCGAATCGGGCGTGCACAAGTTCGACCAGAGCAACCCCAGGCAATGGCAGAGCATCATGAACCTCTGCCACAACCGCCGCGCCTTCTCGGCCATGCTGGCCATCGACCTCACGCTGGGCAACGATGACCGGCACTGGAGGAACTGGCTGGTGCAACCCACCACCAACCACCATGGCGTTCAGGGCTTTGGCCTGCGCGCGCTGGACTTTTCACGCGCATGGCCGCGGCGGCACCCCGCGCTACACCCGCTGCGGCACGAAGCCCCAGCCACTTGGAACGCCACCCGAAACTGGGAGTTGCTGGGGGTTACGTTTGACTGGATCGCCTTTTACAGCGCGTGTGCAACAATATCGGCACTCCCAGCCACATGGCTCAGCCGCAGCGTTCTCACCCCACTGACCGGGGTTTTTTTGACGTCATCGCAAGCAGATGTCCTGTGCCAGTGGTGGGCAAGTTCTCTGCAAACGCAGGTCATAGAAGCGATCTACTCGCTTGAAAACGGAGTAAGGCCATGAACACGACATACCACTACGTCGTCTTGCGCCTGGCGCCCGACCCCATGCGTGGCGAAGTCATCAACGTGGGCATGGTGCTGTTTCACGAAGGCGAGCCGCCCCGCATCGTCATCATGGCCACGCTCAACAAGTTGCGCGCCATTGATGCGAGCTGGGACACCCCGCGCCTTGCCCAGTGGGCCCAGAACATCCAGACCATCCTGGACCACCGGCCCGGCGTGCGCGCCCAGGTGGATGCGCTGGGCATGTTCGGCTTTTGCGAACCCGATGCCGTGGGCTCCTTCATGGCAGCCACCCAGCAAGAGCTGCAGGAGCGCATCGGCGCCATCAAGGCAAAGTACGTAGCCAACAAAGCCACCGAAGACAAGCCCAAGCGCGAGAAGCGCACCCGGCTGCAGACGGCGCTGCGCGAACAGTTCAAGAAGATGCAGGTGCTGGGCACTGAAGCCGGCGACCTGAAGAACCACCTGGTGGTGCCCAATGTGCCGGTGCCTGGGCACGACGAGCTGAAAAGCGACTTTGTGTACAAGAACGGCGTGTACCGCATCACGCAGACGCTGGACTACAACGTGGCCCCCGACAGCATGCACAACAAGCTGCTGGAGGCGTGCATGAAGAGCACAGCAGGCGACCTTGCCATGGCGGCCTACGGCAAGGACACCCAGCGTTTTGCCGTGGTGGACATACCGGAGGCGCTGGCCGATGCGGCCGATTCACACATCGACCTGCTGATTGCGCGCGGGTTCGAGATCTTCCGCTTCGACGACAAGGCCAGCATGGCCGAGTACATCGAAAGAGCAGCCCCAAACACCCATCAGGCCACTTGAGTGCTGGGCCTTGCTGCACCTATGTTTGTGCGGCCCTTTGCACAAGCGGATCTCAAGCGCGCAGGCTAGGCACTGCGCGAAAACGCTCTACACCAAAGGCCTGAAGTAGCCCTTGATACAGCTGGCCACGTCTCGGACAGCAATCTGCACGTGGCTCTTCTTTTGAAAGCCCGCCGCTCCCGGGAAGAGTTCGCCCCCTTCCCAAAATGCGCCACGTACCGAATGGTAGGGAGGAAACTGCCCAAATGAACTCTTTTCGCGATTGAGCAGCTCGCGGATCCGGTGCAGCGCATCAATGACAGCGCCATCCAGAAAGCGCTGCCCCCGGTCTTGGCCTTTGTTCACGGGCATCGGCTTGCCCTCAGTGCGGAATCGTAGCTCCAGCAGCTCGTAGGCAAACTCGAGCTCGTCCAGCGCCGTTCGCTCCTGCATGTCCAAGCAGAATCGAAGGTCCAGCACCGCTCCAATCACGAAAGGCTCAGCAATGTAGCCTTTGCTGAGTTTCGGTTTTTTATGGGCCTCTTGGGCAAACTCCAGCGCCCGTTGAGGGTCGTTTTCCCAGAAGTAAACGCCCTGGCCAAGCCAGTCGTAGTCGTTGGTGCTGAGCCTGAGGTGCTCGGAATTGCTGGCGAGGATCTTCTCCCCCACCTCGCGGTCGCACCCATGAAACCCGAGCACCAAGCCCGAGCGTTGCCTGTAGTCGGCAGCCATCAACCGCCGTAGCGCTTAGTCAGGCGGCCGGTTCTGGTCAGGATGCCTGCGGATCGCCAAAAGGCGGCCTCCTTTGCAGGGTTGGCATCAAACTCAGCCACCATTTTGGCTACAGCCGCCCGCCCAGCCTTGCTCGCCAGGGAATAGGACGGCGTTGTGTCGTACTGCAGAACCTGCACCGCGCGCGGCTTCTTCGCCACAGCGGGTTTCTTGGCAGGCTTCACTGCGCGGCCGCGCTCCACCACATCATTCATAACTGCAACTCCCGCGCCAGAGCCATCGGCAGCCGACCACCAGCCACACCCAGGCTCTACTCCACAGCGCATCAACGACATCCGGGCAATCTCGCATGAGCAAAGGCAGCTTCGGCCCCGCCCATGAACGCACCCCGGAACACTCGGGCTTCTATTGTGAGGTCTGGCGCTCATTTTTGAGCAATTTGGTGGGGGCTAGTTTCAGCTTTTGTGCCTTGGATGCACTTTTCTGCACTCGTGCATACGTGTGCACAGCAGGCCGCGAACAGGCCAGTGCTTCAGATCTAAGTAGATTGTTCGCGTTTCGCTATTGACTATCTTTTTGCGTTTCGCTAAATTCCTCCTAACGCCACCCCGGCGCCTTGGAGGAAGCAATGCACAGCACCCACATCTACCGCGCAGCCATCGCAGACCTGCGCGGCCTGCTGGCCAAGATTGGCCGGCGTGAATTCCGCGCCTATGGCTACGCCGCGCTGCTGCGCGAGTACCGCGGCATCGTGCGCAACGGGGCGGCAGCATGAGCAGCTCGCCCAGCACCCCACAAGCCCTGGGCTTTGCCCTGCTGCGCCGGGCGCGCGCTGGCGTGGCCATGGCTGGCGTGATGAACGACGAGGCCAAGCTCTGCTTCTGGCAGGGCGTGGGCGACGCCGCAGTAGCGCTGATCGACGGCGTGGCAGAACGCTTGGCCGTCAAGGACTCGCAGCTATCGCAACAGGAGCAAACAGGCCTTCTGGCTGCCGCAGCCGCTTTGCCCGAACGCCTGAAAGACCTTTCCATGGCCGACGTGCACAAGATCTTGGCCGCCCACCGCGTTCAGCTTGCCGCGCACGCCTCGGCCAGCCCGGGCCGCGCCGATTCAGCCCATGGTGTCTTCCATGAAAGCCGATTCGGCCCCACAAACGCGGCAGCGGAACACCACCCGGTTCACCCCCAGGTCTCCAAAGATCGCGTCGGGCTTTGCACCTGCGCGCACCAGGTCAACGCTGCCGCAGCCGTTACAGCGCAGCCCCTTGGGGTTGTCGCGCGCAAAGCGGTCAAGCCGCTGCTGGCTGTCTTGCGCCTGCGCCTTCGCCTGCTGCAGCTGCGCGCGCAAATCGCTGTTCTCACGCTCCAGCGCCCCGACCCGCTCTCGCAAAAGGGCCAGGTGCTCGCGCAGCACCGCAGCAGAGCCGCGCTCGTTGATGAGCGCCTCCATCTGTTTGAGCAGCGCCTCAAGCATTTCGTTCTCCATCGGGGGTCGGCCCCCCATCGTAGCGAAGGAGCCGCAGCATGATCCCCTGCCTCATCACAGTCGATGGCGTGGCCTACCACGGCCTGTACGCCAGCACCTGCGCCGCCGTGGCCGCCGCGCTGGACATCTACCCCGGCGCCCGCCGCATCAGCGTGAGGGCCGCCCGATGAGCGCCCCCATCCAACTGCAGGGCCCCTACCACCGCCGGCGCACGGCCGCGCAGCGCATCGCTCGCGCACTGGCGCAAGCCTCGGGCTGGCTGCTGCTGGCCACCGGCCTGCTGGTGGGCCTGCCCTTCACCGCGGGCGCCATCAGCGCGCTGCTGCTGGGCTGACGCAAGGCGACACAGGGGCACACCATGCAAGCCACCGGCACCCTCTTCCTCGGCCGCACCCGGCCCCGGGTTGACCGGGACGCTGCAGGCACCTTCCGCCTGGGCCTGCTGCTCATCGACAACCAGGGCAGCGGGCACAGCGAGAGCTACCGCGCGCACTGGCTGGGCGACGAGGCCGAAGCCTTCTGGGCTGCGCACGCCAGCCAGCTCACCCCGGGCCAGCCCGTGCAGGCCGAGCTTACGCGCCTGCGCGTGCGCACCGGCTCCACCTACCCGCCCATGCCCGAGCTGCACGCCCGCATCGTGCGCCTGCGCCTGCTGCCACGCCACAACAGCGGCAACGCAAGCGCAAACAAGCACGAGCAGCTATCAAAAACAGAGCAACACGAAGCCACCGCACCATGATCGTGAGCAAAGAAACCATCGAGCGCGAAGCCCGCGCCGCCGCCCAGGCCGGCCAGAGCCTGAACGACGCCTGCCCCTACCCGTTTGCCAGCGAGGCGGGCATGCACTTCAAGGCCGTGTACCTGCTGGCGCTGCCCAAGGCGGCGTTTGAGGCGGGCGGGGTGGTGGCGCAAGGGGGTGCGGCATGAAGATGGCAAAGCCAACGGCCAGCGATATTGAAGCTGGATTTGACCTGCTGGGCGTACTGACAGCCATCGACAGCCGATGGGGAGGCCCGTGGGCCACCACCGGCCCCTCCGACCTCAATGCCCTCGATTGCGACTTCGACGCCGACAAGCCGGAGCACCTGCAGGCACTCTACAACCACCTGGCGAAGCTGCTGCGCCGTGCGCCAGGCTTCCCAGGACGCGTGCTGGGCGGCATGTGCGCCGTCATCTGCTACGAGCGCAACATGTTCCTCGATCCGGCGCTGGACTACTTGCAGCTGCATCCCGATCTCATTGCAGGACTGCAGTTGCTTGAGGCAAAGCGCGCCGACTTCATCAGCAGCCTTGAGCGCCAGGCGCGCGCCGTCGTGGCCGAGACGGTCGAGAGCGCTGCAGCCCGGCACTTGGCCGAAATGTGCGCCGCCGCAGAGCAGGGAGCCGCCGCATGACCCCCTGGATGACCACCATCACCGGCCGCGACCACTACCTCACCAGCCCGGCCGCCCTGCTCTACCGCAACGCCCCCAGCATTGGCGAGGTGGCCCACGCCCTGGCCCTCATCAACCGCTTCACCGGCCACACCAAGCGGCCCTACAGCGTGGCAGAGCACAGCCTGCTCGTGTGCGACATCGTGCGCGCCCAGGGCCTGACCGCCAGCGCGCAGCTGGCCGCCCTGCTGCACGACGCGCACGAAGCCCTGGTGGGCGACGTGGGCACCATGCACAAGCAGGCCCTGGGCATGGCCTGGGTCGAGTTCGAGAACCTGCACGCCCACCTGGTGCGCGAGGCCTTCGGCATCCGCACCGCCAGCCAGGCATACCGCGCCGCCATCAAGGCTGCAGACCTGCGCGCACTGGCTACCGAGCGGCGCGACCTCACCGGCTACCAGCCCGGCAGCAGCCGCACGTGGCCCGTGCTGGATTCGCCAGACGCCGAAGTGCAGCCCCTGCAGTCCATCGACCTGATGGCCGAGCCGCGCTGCGCCATGACTTGGCTGCACCACCGCGACGCCTTCGTGCGCCGATACGAACAGCTCACCGCCACCCAGCCCGCGCTGGACGAGCCCACCACCGAGGCCCTGGCATGACCACGAACAAGACCACCGCCACCTTCTGGGCGCAAGAGCGGCGCGACGAGCTGCTGCGCAAGCACTACGCCACCATGGCCACGCGCGAGCTGGCCTCCACACTGGGCTGCACCGTAGAGCAGGCGCGCCGCCGCGCCTACAAACTGGGCCTGCAAAAGCGGCCCGACGCACTGAGCCACGCCCGCTCTGCCGAGCAGCGCCGCGCCCGCGCCGCACAAGAAGCCCGCGCCCGCCAGGCCGTGGCCAACCCCGGACCGCGCACCCACAACAACGCCAGCGCCCGCGGCGACTACGACGGCGCAGAACTGCAACCCACCGCAGGCGCCACGCCCGCGCGGCTGCGCGCCTTTAGCCTGCCCAGCCGGGTGGGCAACAAGCTGTACTACCCGGGCGGCCGTGTTGAACACCTCTCCTGAGCCAACCAGCAAAGGATCCACATGAACAGAGCACAACGCCGAGAGGCTGCCCGCGCAGCCCGCCGAAGCGGCCGCAACAGCCCGCAGCGCAACTGCGATCGCAACATCACCCACAACCGCGTAGCCCAGGCACTGTTGCGCGTTCGCATCATGGGTGATGTGCAGCGGCTGCGCCTTGAAGCAAGCCTGCACGCATTCACCGGCAACAACGCAGCGCACCTGGCCGACCGCATGGGCCGGCTGCTCTACACCGTGGCCCATGCCGCAGCCCTGCATGGACTGCACGAGATGCCAGAGGCCAGCGTCTTGCGCGGCACCGCCAACGCGCTGGCCGATATCGCCAACACCCCAGCCGAGCTCGAGCGCCAGCGCGGCGCCATCCTCGCCGGGCTTTCAGCCATCGACCGCCTCCTGCCCGAGTTGCACGAATTAAGTCTGGCAAGGGGCGCCCTGGAGCTTGACCAAATCCTGAGCGCAAGGGACTTCACCACGGGCGACGTTGCAAGGGCATTGAAAAGCAAGACTACTTAATCTCCGCCCATCTATAACGAACGCTGATTCTTACTGATTTGCAGAACTCCATATTACCTCCTCTTCGCGCTTAGCCTTGATGCCAAAATCATTCAGCTGATTTTTACTAGATTCGAATAACAAGTCTATTGCTTCTATCAGTGAATCATCACTCATTGATCCCCCACACACTCGATCCACAAGCTCTGCTAGCCGATAAATATTTTCGCGCGAGGCTCTCCACACGGCTAACTGTCTTAATGACAACGGTGGCAGCCTTACCTCATCGTACATTGACGCCAAGTTCACACAAAGATTTCGGGCCGGCTTAAACACTATTTGCGGCTTCCCTCCAGCAGCCACAGCCATTCTGCGCAACTGCTCAATCAAACTGCATTGCATTAATAGACACTGCCTAGCGCGAATAAAACCCTCCTTATCTGCTCGCCACTTTTGCCAGTAAGGGATTGCACCCGCAACAAACACTGCCAGCAACGAGCCGAAAACCTGAGCCCAACTCGCCCACTCAGCTTTAGTCATGCAAGTGAACCATGAATCAATCCAAAAAAGGCAAATTTCTGATGACGAGCCGACAGAACTCAGTCCTTTGGAGATCTCTTGTCCAACCTGATTGACATCCATTGATTTTCCTCTTTATCCGCAGATCGAATTGCACCAACCATCAAAATAACCCCCCCTTCTACACAGGAGGCAATAATGAACACCTCTATTGTTCTTGACGATACTGAAATTCAGGCCCTCACCGGCTACAAAAGAGCCAAGGAACAGTTACCCGAGCTACATCGTCAGGGCTTCTACCGAGCTAGGCAATCCCGGTCCACCGGCGCTGTGATACTGGAGCGTGCGCACTATGATGCCGTCTGCTCGGCCAGGATTACCGCCAACGAGCAACGAACAAAAGAACCGACGGTGCGCCGACTGAGGGCCGCATGAAGAAGCGCTCAGATCTGCCCAAGCGCGTATTCATCAAGAACGGGGCCTTCTGGCACGTTCGAGCCGAGGGCACAAAGCGGAAATGGACGCGGCTGTGCGCCGCCCGGGACGGCTTGCCCGCGATGTATCGCGCACTGGCAGATCTGGAGTCACAGGATCTGCTGGACGACTCGATGCCCAAGCTGATCGGGGATTGGCTTCGTGACGTGGGCAGCACACACAGCAAGAAAACCCAGGCCAATGACGCCTACCAGACCCGCGTGATCGGGGAAGGATTTGCCGAGTTCAGGGCCTCGCAAGTGCGCGCGCCGCATGTCGTGGAGTTCCTCAAGGACTTTCGAGACAAGCCGCGCACCCACAACGCATACCGATCAATGCTGCGCGAGCTGATGCGCTATGCCGAAGAACGCGGGTTCCGTGAGCCAGGCACAAATCCTGTGGACAGCCTTCGCACCATGACCACCAAGGCGAGGCGCCGCTACATCACCGACTCTGAGCTGCGCCGAATCAAGGTGGGGATCTGCTATGGAAAGGACGGCAAGCGCACACCGTCAGGGCCCATGATCTGCTGCCTGGTGGAAATGGCCTACCTGACAGGCCAGCGCGCGAGCGATCTGCTGTCGATGGAGTGGTCTGAGATCGGCAAGGACGGGATCCGGTTCCAGCCAGGCAAGACACTCGCATCCACGGGCGTAGAAGTGCTGATCGGCTGGACACCTCGTCTTGAGCGGCTGGTGGCAAGGCTCAAGGCATTCAAGCACAGCAATGTGCGCTACGTGTTCTGCAAACAAGACGGCCAGCGGTACACCTATTCTGGCGCGGTGACGGCCTGGAAGCGTGGACTCAAGCGCGCCGGTATCCCAGACACCCAGTTTCGCGACCTTCGGGCCAAGGCGCTAACGGATGTGGATGCGAAGCGCGGGATCATGGACGCCCAGCGTATGGGAGCCCACTCGACCCAGGCCCAAACGGCCGAGTATGTGCGCCACAAAACGGCCATCAAAACCAAGGCAACGAAGTGAGGCGTTAGACAGCGGCGCTACAGTTAGACAAAAGGCCTGCAGGGGAAATCCTCTGCAGGCCTTGTCATTTATGGTCGGAGCGGCGGGATTCGAACTCGCGACCCTCTGCTCCCAAAGCAGA
>NZ_BAABEX010000011.1:0-194650 GCF_039540375.1 Acidovorax lacteus | reverse complement strand
CCGCCCCGCGCCCTGTGCTCCTCGTCGCAGCCGAGGGGCCAGAGGGGTCGGCTGCTGCTGCGCAGTGACGCCGACTCCCGGGCGGCGCTGCCGCCCTGCCGAACGTGGCGCGCTGTGGTTTGCGTCAGAGCGGTGATACCCCCACCGGGCCGAGCGCAGCAATGGCCCGCCCCCACCCCCTTCAGGATGCGCCGAGGCGCGCAGCGCCTGGGGTGGCCTGCGTGCCGCAGGACACGCAGGCTTCGTCCTTCTAGCTCGCCGCATTTGTCCGAACGCAGCGCCGCAGGCGCGAAGTGAGTTATGCGGCGCACCCCAGGCGCGAGCACCGCAGGTTGCCCCGCGCGCACGCCAGTGCGCGTGGGGACGCAGCCTGTAGGGTCGCCTTTCTTTTGCCTCCTTTTCTTTGGCGACGCAAAGAAAAGGAGGTCGGCCGCCGGGCCGAGACCCGGCCCCGGACCACAACACACCCCAGCGGCACACTACCGCCAAACACAGAATGCTACGAATTCCATAGCTGCTTGTGCTTACCAAATAAGCACGAGCAGCCAAAAACACTCCAAGCGCCTCCATCACCGCCCCAGGTACACCTCGATCACCCGCTCATCCGCCTGCACCTGGTCCAGCGTGCCCTCGGCCAGCACCGCGCCATCGCACAGCACCGTCACCTTTTCGGAAATCGCGCGGATGAACGACATGTCGTGCTCCACCACCATCAGCGAATGCTTGCCCTTGAGCGACAGGAACAGCTCGGCCGTGCGCACGGTCTCCTCGTCGGTCATGCCCGCCACGGGCTCGTCCAGCAGCAGCAGCTTCGGGTCTTGCATCAGCAGCATGCCGATCTCCAGCCACTGCTTCTGCCCGTGGCTCAGCAGCCCGGCCAGGCGGGTGGTCTGGTCGGCCAGGTGGATGGTGTGCAGCACCTCGGCCAGCCGGTCCTTCTGGGCCGAATCGAGGCGGAAGAACATGGACGCCGCCACGCCCTTGTGCGTCTTGAGCGCGAGCTCCAGGTTCTCGAACACCGTGAGCTGCTCGAACACCGTGGGCTTCTGGAACTTGCGGCCGATGCCCAGGCTGGCGATCTCGGGCTCGTTGTGGCGCAGCAGGTCGATGGTGGAGCCGAAGAACACCGTGCCGCGGTCGGGCCGGGTCTTGCCGGTGATGATGTCCATCATCGTGGTCTTGCCCGCGCCGTTGGGGCCGATGATGCAGCGCAACTCGCCCGGCGCAATGTCGAGGTTCAGGCCGTTGATGGCCTTGAAGCCGTCGAAGGCCACGTGCACGTCTTCCAGGTACAGGATGCGGCCGTGGGCCACATCCACCTCGCCCGGGGTGGCGATGCGCGAGAAGCCCGCCGTGCGGCCGCCCGACTCCGTCTGGCCCGCCGGGCCTTGCGGCAGGCGGGCCTGGGCGCGGCGCGCGCCCTCGTCCATCAGATCGGGCGTCATTGCGCGGCTCCCTTCTTGCGGGCCCAGGCGGCGTGCAGCTTCTTGGCCAGGCCGACCACGCCGTTGGGCAGGAACAGGGTCACCGCAATGAACAGCGCGCCCAGAAAATACAGCCAGAACTCGGGGGCGGTCACCGTGAGCCAGCTCTTGGCCCCGTTGACCAGGAACGCGCCCACGATGGGCCCGATCAGCGTGGCGCGCCCCCCCACGGCCGTCCACACGGCGATCTCGATGGAGTTGGCCGGGCTCATCTCGCCCGGGTTGATGATGCCCACCTGCGGCACATACAGCGCCCCGGCCACGCCACACATCATGGCGCTGATGGTCCAGATGGTGAGCTTGTAGGGCAGCGGCGAGTAGCCCGAGAACATCACGCGGCTTTCAGCGTCGCGCACGGCCTGCAGCACGCGCCCGAACTTGCTGCGCACCAGCCAGCGGGCCAGCAGAAAGAAGCCCAGCAGCGTCAGCCCCGTGAGCACGAACAGCACCATGCGCATGTGCTGGGTGGCCAGGGGCATGTCGAGGATGCGCTTGAAGTCGGTGAAGCCGTTGTTGCCGCCAAAGCCTGTCTCGTTGCGGAAGAACAGCAGCATGGCCGCGTACGTCATGGCCTGGGTGATGATGGAGAAGTACACCCCCTTGATGCGCGAGCGGAAGGCGAAGTAGCCAAACACGAAGGCGATCAGCCCGGGCACTGCGACGATGAGGATGAGCGTGGCGATGAAGCTGTCGGAGAACGTCCAGTGCCAGGGCAGTTCCTTCCAGTCGAGGAACACCATGAAGTCGGGCAGGTCGCTCTTGTAGTTGCCGTCGCGGCCAATTTGGCGCATGAGGTACATGCCCATCATGTACCCGCCCAGCGCAAAGAACAGGCCGTGGCCCAGGCTCAGGATGCCGGTGTAGCCCCAGATCAGGTCCATGGCCAGCGCGCAGATGGCGTAGCACATGATCTTGCCGAGCAGGCCCACCGCGTAGTCCGACAGGTGGAACACGCTGCCCGCGGGCACCCAGAGGTTGAGCACGGGTGCCACGGCGCAGACCACGATCAGCGCCACGATGAAGGCCGACCAGCCGGTGCGCGACAGCAGCGGCGCGGGGGCCGGCAGGGTGAGGGAGGGAGTAGAAAGATTCGTCATGGTGTATCTCTGCCCGCCACTCAATCTGCGGTGCGCCCTTTGACCGCAAAAATGCCCTGCGGCCGCTTCTGGATGAACACGATGATCAGCACCAGCACCGCGATCTTGGCCAGCACGGCACCCGTCCAGCCTTCCAGAAACTTGTTGAGGATGCCCAGGCCCAGCGCCGCATACACGGTGCCCGCGAGCTGGCCCACGCCGCCCAGCACCACCACCATGAAGGCGTCCACGATGTAGCTCTGGCCCAGGTCGGGCCCCACATTGCCCACCTGGCTCAGCGCGCAGCCGGCCAGGCCCGCAATGCCCGAGCCCAGCGCAAACGCCATGGTGTCCACACGCGCCGTGTTCACGCCCATGCACGAGGCGATGGGGCGGTTTTGCGTCACGCCGCGCACGAACAGGCCCAGGCGCGTACGGGCAATCAGGTAGCCCATGCCCAGCAGCACGGCGATGGCAAAACCGATGATGACGAGCCGGTTGTAGGGCAGCGTGAGGTTGGAGAGCACCTGCACGCCGCCGCTCATCCACGCCGGGTTTTCCACGCCCACGTTCTGCGCGCCGAACAGGCTGCGCACCAGCTGCATCAGCACCAGGCTGATGCCCCAGGTGGCCAGCAGGGTCTCCAGCGGGCGGCCGTACAGAAAACGCAGCACACTGCGCTCGAGCACCGCGCCCACGGCGGCCGACGTGGCAAACGCCAGCGGCACCGCTGCCACCAGGTACCAGTCGAAGGCTCCGGGAAAAAACTTCTGGAACACGCCCTGCACCACGTAGGTGGCATAGGCGCCGATCATCATCAGCTCGCCATGGGCCATGTTGATCACGCCCATCAGGCCGTAGGTGATGGCCAGGCCGAGGGCCACGAGCAGCAGGATGGAGCCCAGGCTGATGCCCGAGAACGCTGCGCCCAGGCGTTCGCCCCAGGCCAGGCGTTCGTTGATGGTGGCCAGGGCGGCGCGCAGGGCGGCCTTGACCTCGGCGTTGTCTTCGGCCGACAGGCGCTCGTTGAGCAGCAGGCGGGTGTCGGGCGTGGCGCTGCCCGCCAGTGCGCGTGCGGCTTCCAGGCGCTGGGCCACGTCGTCGCTGCCCAGCAGCGCAGCCGAGCGGGCCAGCGCCAGCTGCTCTTTCACCCGGGCGCTGGTTTCGCTGGTGAGCGCACGCTCCAGCAGGGGCAAGCGTGCCAGATCGGGCTCCTTCATCAGCGCCTGCGCGGCGGCCAGGCGGGCTTTTTCGTCCGTGCCAAACAGCTGCAAGGCGGCCAGCGCGGTGTCGATCTCACCGCGCAGCCGGTTGTTGCTGATCACGTCCTCGGCGTCATCCGGCACCGCCACCTCGGCTCCGGTGACCGGGTCGCGCCCTTTGCCGTCCTGCAGGACGATGACGCGCTCGCCCGCCACCTTGACGGCGTCGTCGGCCAGCGCGCGCAGAAAGACGGCAGTGGCCTCGCTTGGTTGGGCCACGGCGGCCTGCAACGCCGCAATGCGCTCGTCGGTGTCACCCGTGACCATGGCACGCGCGGCCTCGGCCGTGAGCGCGTGCGCCTGGACGGCCGCGCACAGCAGCAGGCAGGCGGTCAGGCGTTGAAGAATGGTGGCAAGCATGAATGGGAGGCGGTAGGTCAAAAGAAACAGGCCTGTGCAGCGCGCGGAGCCCAGACCAGGGCCCCGGCGCCAGGGCCACCCCGCCGCGCCGGGGGTGCCCCCCGGCCCGCATCGCGCTGCGATGCGAACGCGGGGGGAAGGCGCGATCGCGCCTCAGGGGGATGTCACAGCTTTGTCTTGCCGTCCGGCTCGTCCTTCTTCTTATCGTTGCCTTCGATGTACGGGCTCCAGGGCTTGGCCTTGACCGGGCCCGGCGTCTTCCACACCACGTTGAACTGGCCGTCGGCGCGGATCTCGCCAATGAACACGCTCTTGTGCAGGTGGTGGTTCTTCTCGTCCATCTTGCTCACGATGCCCGACGGCGCCTTGAAGGTCTGGCCGGCCATGGCGGCAATCACCTTGTCCACATCGGTGCTCTTGGCCTTCTCGACGGCCTGCTTCCACATGTTCACGCCGATGTAGGTGGCTTCCATCGGGTCGTTGGTCAGCGGCTTGTCCTTGTGGCCCGGAATGTTCTTGGCCTTGGCGTAGTCGCTCCACTTCTTGATGAAGGCGGTGTTCTCAGGGCTCTTGATCGACTGGAAGTAGTTCCAGGCCGCCAGATGGCCCACCAGCGGCTTGGTGTCCACGCCGCGCAGCTCTTCTTCACCCACGCTGAACGCCACCACCGGCACGTCCTTGGCCTTCAGTCCGGCGTTGCCCAGCTCCTTGTAGAAAGGCACGTTGGAGTCGCCGTTGATGGTGGACACCACGGCCGTCTTGCCACCCTGGCTGAACTTCTTGATGTCCGCCACGATGGTCTGGTAGTCCGAATGGCCGAACGGGGTGTACTTCTCGTCGATGTCGGAATCCTTCACGCCCTTGCTCTTGAGGTAGGCGCGCAGGATCTTGTTGGTGGTGCGGGGGTACACGTAGTCGGTGCCCAGCAGCACCCAGCGCTTGGCACCGCCGCCTTCCTTGCTCATCAGGTAGTCCACGGCCGGAATCGCCTGCTGGTTGGGCGCAGCACCGGTGTAGAACACGTTCTTGGACAGCTCTTCGCCTTCGTACTGCACGGGGTAGAACAGCAGGCCGTTGAGTTCTTCCACCACCGGCAGCACCGACTTGCGCGACACGCTGGTCCAGCAGCCGAAGATCACGGCCACCTTGTCCTGCGTCAGGAGCTGCTTGGTCTTCTCGGCAAACAGCGGCCAGTTGGAGGCCGGGTCCACCACCACGGGCTCGAGCTTCTTGCCCAGCACACCGCCCTTGGCGTTGATTTCATCGATGGCCATCAGCACCGTGTCCTTGAGCACGGTTTCCGAAATGGCCATGGTGCCCGACAGGCTGTGCAGGATGCCGACCTTGATCGTGTCCTGCGCCTGGGCGGGCAGAGCCGAAAGACCTGCGAGGGCGGCGACGGCCGCGAGGGCCTTGAGGGAATAACGACGTTGCATGAGCGCTTCTCCGATGAGGGTGGTGGGAACCAGGTCGATTCGGGGTTTTCCCGTATCGATGGGTGGGATTCTGGAGAGCCCCCCTCGCGCCGGAAATACGCCAGGTGGCGTACAGAACGTCACCCCCAACGGCACGTCCACTGTGCGTTTGCAAACGTTTCAACGCGCTCTCAACCCCGCCCTACCGGGCTGGACGGCCTGTCACGCCTGCCGTACAGTCCGGGCGGCTTTTGCCAAGGGCCTCGCTGCGAGACCACCCAGCGCCCTTGACGTTGGACCCCACCATGCAACCCAAACACCCCATTCGCGCCCCGCTTGTGCTGGCCTTTCCGCTTGTTGCCCTGGCGGTGACAGCCTGCGGCGGGGGCTCCAGCCCTGCGCAGATCTCGACCAAGGACTACGCACTGGCCGAACAGACGGCCGTGCAGACGCCATACATGGCCCTGGGCATTGCGATCAATGTCGACGAGCTTCCCATGGCCAAGACACATCGCGCCCAGGCCTTGGCGTACCAGCTGGTGCTCAAGCGCCAGAAGCTGCAAGCACAACACCCGCTGCCCAAGGAGACGGTCACGGAAACCGCCTGCGAAGCAGGCGGCAGCTACCGCTACCGTGAGCTGGACGGCCAGGACATCATCGAATTCAACGACTGCCGCTTTGAAGAAGGCGAAGAATTCCTACCGGGCGTTCGCCTGGCCACCAGCCTGAACGGTACGGTGCGCTACACCTTCCTGGCAGACGCCACCATGGACCTGGCCTACCGCACGGAAGAAAACACGGTCACCCGGTACCTGACGTCGGACGGAACGGAAGCCAACCGCGAGACCATCACCAGCGCGTTCTGGTTTGGGTCCAATGCACAGGGTTATCACTTCCGGAACATGGACTACCGCGTCCATTACCTGGGCGCGCAGCGCGACTACGTGCTGGCAGGTGAGGGCTTCAGCGCCGTCATCGACCTGAAGACGGGGATGCGCCTGTCGGGCACAGTGCGCGCTGAGGGGCGCATGGGCGATCTGCAGCTGCCCCCGACCCGGTTTCAGTACGCCACCGAGAACCCGCTGCTGTTTGCCAGTGCCGACGAGTTCAGCGACGTGACCGCAGGCCGCGTTCTGGTCACTGCGCAAGACGGTACCAGCCTGCGGCTGACCTACACCGGCCCCAACACCTACCACATTGCCGTCAATGCGCAGTGATGGCCCCGTCTGAAAGTGCCTATCTCATGTTGAGTCGATTCCTGTTCATTCTTCTGGCGCTGTCTACCCTGCTGTGGAGCCCGGCCTCGTTGGCCTCCAGCCCCGCAGAGCCACCGTTCAAAACCCAGTTGCGAAGCTGCTTTGAGGCCAACCGCCCCACCGAGTGGCTCCGCAACCCACAGACATGGTCTCAGGGCAAGTCGATGTTCCCGAGCTACCAGTCCGCAGTGAGCATCAGCCTGAACTGCATGCGGTCAGTCTGCGGCAGCAAGAATGGACTGTGCTGCAACACGTACTGCACGATGTTCGGCCTGACTGGCAACGAACACGCGTCATGCTTCAACAAGTGCTTCGACCCGTTTGCAGGCCTCTGACCGCCGCCTGCCATCGCTGAAGCCCGCTCCGTGGGCACTGGCGGCCCTCTCGGGCCTGCTGTGCTCGCTGTCTTTCGCACGCTGGGAGGGGGTGTACCTGGAGCCGCTGGCGTGGGTGGGCCTGGTGCCCTTGCTGATTGCGCTGGAGCGGAACCAGCGGCCATGGTGGTGCTGCGCGGCCTATGCGATCGCCTTCCAGTGGGCCAACCTGTGGGCCTTGATCGATTTGCTCGGCCCCGGCGTGGGGCTGCTGCTCTTGAACGCAGCGGGGGCCTGGCTGTTGCCTGCCGCCTACGTCTTGCTGCGGCGTCGCTACCCCATGGGAATGGCCATCGCCATCTGGGTCCCCGCCAGCGTGGTGCTGGAATGGGCGCAGGCCCACTGGCTCGCCACCAACGCTCCGTGGTGGCTTCTCGGCGCTTCGCAGGCCCGGCTTGTCCCCGTGATCCAGATGGCACACATCACTGGAACCGCGGGGCTGACCGCCTGGGTCCTCGCGATCAACGGACTGCTGGCTGCGGCCACGCGAAGGCACCAGTGGCGACCCACCGTGCTGTCCATCGCCCTGCTGGTCGTCGCTGCGCCGTGGATCTATGGAAGCTGGCGCCTCGCGTGGGCGGAAACGCACGCACAGGGCGGACATTCCGCGCCGTCACTGCGCATCGCGGCCATCGGCACCGGTGTCCCCACAGGTGATGCAGACCGCATGGCCCTGGCCATGCAAGCCAGCGAACGGGCGGTGCGCGAAGGCGCCGACTTGCTGGCGTGGCCAGAAGGGGTGAACGTGCCCGGGCTGCCGCACACACCGGCTTCGAAGGAAGCCCTGCTGGGAGAGGTGCGCGCATGGAACACTCCGCTGGTACTCGCGGGCACCCGTTTCCGCGCTTTCTCGGAGGCGCATCCGCCCACCGATTTCGAGCGGCGCATCGGGGCACACTACGCTGCCGAAACAGGCAGCGCCGTGCTGACGCCATGGCCATACGACCACCCGGCCGCCGTGGCGACCCTGTTCGAACCCAAACGGCGCTTGGTGCCCTTCCAGGAGTTCATTCCGGGCGCTGCGGCCTTGCCAGCCCTGGCCGCCTGGCTGCACCCGTATGCGCAGCATGGCCGTGCGCACTGGTTCACGCCAGGCACACAGTTCCCTCGCCCGATGCCGATTCCATTCGCGGGCGCGACCGCCGCCCCTGCCGAGGGGGGGTCCGTACCGCTGGCCGTGGTGTTGTGCTTTGAACTGCTCTACGCCCAGGACGTTGCGCTGCGGGTGCAACAAGGGGCACAGGCCATCGTGTGGCAAACCAACGATGAAGATGCCATTGGCAGCCATTACGGCTATCAGTTCGCGCAATTCGCCCGCCTGCGCGCCGTAGAAACAGGGCGTGACGTCGTCCGCATCAACACCGACGGACAGCACTTCCATCTCGACGCATCGGGTCGCATGGTGGCATCGTCCCGGGCCTCACAGCGCCCCTCGTATGCTGTGTTTCAAGCCACGCTTCGCCAGAATGCCACCTGGGCCTCGCAACACCCCTGGTCCTTTGTCGCCGCATGCACGCTGGCAGTGTTTGCCTTGCTGACAGCGCAATGGGCCAGAGCCCGCAGCGCATCCGGTCGTGTGATGTGATACCGACGGACTGCCCGTCAGCGGCCACGCGGTGCCAGCGCGGCAACCGGGGACGCGCACCGCACCACGCCCACACGACCTGGGGCGGCTGTCACCCGCTTGCCATACGGATATTCCCGCACGCTTGACCCGGCACCACTGTGCCGGGTTTACGATCCCGCCATGGCTGACTCATCCCGCCCCGATGCCCATGGACTGACCACCGCTGCGCTGTGCGCCGCTGCTGGCGTGTCGCGCGGCACGCTGCGCCTGTACGAGCGCGAAGGCCTGCTGCCTGCGCCCCGGCGCAGTGCCAACGGCTACCGCCATTACGCGACCAGCGAAGTGCAGCGACTGCAGGCCATCCGCGCATTCAAGGAACTGGGCTTCACGCTGCGCGAGATTGCCCTGCTGCTGGACGAACGCGAAGCCGCGCGCCTGGGCACTGAACGCCTGATGCGGCTGGCGGCCGACCAGTTGGTGCACATCGACCAGCGCATTGCACGGCTGCACATGGTGCGCGGCTACCTGGCCGATGTGGCGGCGGGTGATTTTTCGGCGCTGGACGATCCCGAATGCCGATTCCTCTGCGAGTTTCTGGCCCTGCAGGCCGGACCCGCGCAATCCACCGGCGCTGCCGCCGCAGCGCCCTGTTGAAAGGTTGTTTCATGGCACGACGTCGCACGTTCTTGCTGGCCGGCGCTGCGGCTGCAGGCGCTCTGGTGATCGGCTGGGGGGTGACCCCGCCCCGCCAGCGCCTGCACGCCAGCGCGCAGCCCCCGGCCGCTGAAGGCGCCACCACGCTCAACGGCTGGTTGGTGATCACGCCCGACCATCAGGTGACGGTGCTGATGGCCCGCGCCGAAATGGGACAGGGCACGCATACCGGGCTGGCTGCCATCCTGGCCGAGGAGCTGGATGCCGACTGGTCCCAGGTGCGTGTGGCCATGGCCCCCATCGACGACATCTACAACAACCTTGCCACCGTGGTTGACGGCCTCCCGTTCCACCCCAACCAAGAGGGCACCCTCAAGTCGCTGGCAGGCTGGCTCACGGCCAAGACCATGCGCGAGATCGGTGCCATGGTCACCGGAGGCTCTTCAAGCATTAAAGACCTGTGGCTGCCCATGCGCGAAGCCGGTGCCCATGCGCGCGCCCTGCTGGTGGCCGCAGCCGCCGAGCGCTGGAAGGTGCCCGCCGCCGACATCACGGTGCGCGGTGGCGTGGTGGCACATGCATCGGGCCCGCAGGCGCGCTTTGGCGACCTCGCAGCCGCTGCGGCAGGCCAGAAGGCCCCGCGCACACCCGTGCTCAAGCAGCCCCAGGATTTCCGCCTGGCCGGCCAGCCACTGCGCCGCATCGAGGCCGCAGGCAAGCTCGACGGCAGCGCTCGCTTTGGCATCGACGCCCTGCCCGAGGGCCTGCTCTATGCCAGCGTGGTGCTGTGCCCTACGCGCGGAGGCCAGGTCTCCGGCGTGCGCGCCGACGGGGCCCGCGCGGTGGCGGGCGTACGCCGCACGGTGGTGCTGCCGCCACGCAACGGGGCCAGTGGTGGTGTGGCCGTGATTGCCGACACCCCGTTCCATGCCCAAAAGGGCGCAGCCCAGGTGCAGGTGGACTGGCAGCACGGCCCCGCGGCCGAGTTTTCGAGCGACGGCGCGCTGCGCCAGCTGCGCCAGCGCCTGGAAACGGCCGAGGGCTTTGCCTTCCACCGCCAAGGCGATGCAGACAAGGCACTGGGCAGCGCCGCCAAGGTGGTCAAGGCCGACTACGAGGCCCCGTACCTGGCCCACGCGGCGCTGGAGCCCATCAACGCCACGGCCCAGGTGGCCGATGGGCGTTGCACGCTGTGGCTCTCGACACAGGTGCCGGACCTGGTGCGCAGCGCCGTGGCCAAGGCGCTGGCCATCGATGAAAGCGCCGTGGAGGTGCACCAGTTGCTGCTGGGCGGCGGCTTTGGGCGGCGGCTGGAGGTGGACTACGCGGTGCAGGCCGCGCTGGTCGCCCAGGCGGCCGACGGCGCACCGGTCCAGACGATCTGGAGCCGTGCGCAGGACATTCAGCACGACTTCTACCGCCCGGCGTGCGTGGCGCGCTTCCAGGCGGGGCTGGACGACCAACAGCGCCTGGTGGCCTGGCACAACATTTCGGTGGGCCAGGCCATCGTGCCGCAGGTGATGGACCGCGTGTTCGGCTTGCCCGGCGGTGGCCCGGACAAGACCGCCTCGGAGGGCGCGTTCGACCAGCCCTACGAATGGCCACACGCCTACATTGCCCACGAGACAGTGGAGTTTCCGTGGCCCGTGGGATTCTGGCGCTCTGTGGGCCATTCACACCAGGCGTTCTTCAAAGAGTGCTTCCTCGATGAAGTGGCGCTGGCTGCAGGCCAAGACCCGGTGGCGTTTCGCGCCGCACTGCTGAAGCAGCACCCGCGCCACCTGGCGGTGCTCAAGCTCGCGGCCGACAAGGCGGGCTGGGGCCAGCCGCTGGCCCCCACGGCCGACGGACGGCCGCGCGCTCGCGGTGTGGCGCTGCACCAGTCGTTTGGTTCGGTGGTGGCCCAGGTGGCCGAAGTGTCGGTGGGCGCAGACAAGGCCATCCGCGTGCACCGGGTGGTGTGCGCTGTGGACTGCGGCTACCCAGTGAACCCCAACCTGATCGCCCAGCAGATGGAAGGGGCGGTGGTGTTTGGCCTGTCGGCCGCGCTGTGGGGCGAGGTGCGGATTGAGCGTGGGCAGGTGCAGCAAAGCAACTACCACGACGTGCCGCTGCTGCGCATGGCCGACTGCCCGGTGGTGGAGACCCACATCGTGCCCAGCACCGGGCACCCCGAGGGCGTGGGCGAGCCCGGGGTGCCGCCCATTGCCCCGGCTGTTGCCAACGCGCTGGCGGCCCTCACCGGCCAACGCCTGCGCCGACTACCCCTTCAACTTGCCTGACGGCGGAGCCTGCCATGACCACCCTCACGATCAACGGACAACCCGCCACCCTGAAGGCCGAAGCCGATACCCCGCTGCTGTGGGCGCTGCGCGGCGAACTGAAGATGACGGGCACCAAGTTTGGCTGCGGCATGGCCCTGTGCGGTGCCTGCACCGTGCACGTCAATGGCCAGCCGGTGCGGTCCTGCGTCACGCCGCTGTCGGCTCTGCCCGCCAACGCCCAGGTCACCACCATTGAGGGCCTGCAAGGCCGCGAGGCCGATGCGCTGCGCAAGGCCTGGACGGAACTGGATGTGGCCCAGTGCGGCTACTGCCAGAGCGGACAGCTCATGTCGGCCTGCGCGCTGCTGCGCAGCACGCCACGCCCGACCGATGCCCAGATCGACGCGGCCATGGCAGGCAACGCCTGCCGCTGCGGCACCTACCAGCGCATCCGCGCGGCCATCCACCTGGCGGCTCAGCAGGCCTGAGCGGGCCGCTGCTCAGGGGCGTCGAATGGTGATCGTCGAGATCAGGGCCCGTGCGGGGTCGTAGCTCAGTCCAGTGCCGGTGATGCCGCGTACGGTGTAACTGATCTGGGCGGTCTGCGAAGACAGGTTGGTGGTCTGCACCGCACATTGGCCATTGGTGGCCGTGGTGCAACTCACACTCGATCCACCCGCCGAAAACGCGCCGGTGACCACCGCACCGGGCACCAGAACACCCCTGGAATCGCGCACCGTCACGGTGACACCCGCCTTCCAGCCGGTGGCCGTCCTGGCCGACACCGCCATGAAGCCCGACACACTGACCAGCCGCAGACTCGGAGACGGCGTGGGCGCCGGAGTGGGGGTCGGCGAGGGGGCGGGCGATGGTGTGCTGGACGTGGAGCCCGAAAACAACAGCAGATTTGGCGTTCCCGCGCGCGGATCGGTCACCCGGGCCGTGGTAGCTGTCGCCTTGATGGCGTCGGCCAGTTGGGCCGGCGTACCGGTCGGGTTGCGCTGCAGCCACAACGCCGCCCAACCCGTGACATGCGGGGCCGCCATCGAGGTGCCACTGATGGTGTTGCTGGCCGTGGGCGAGGTAGACCATGCAGAGGTGATGGAAGTGCCCGGCGCAAACACGTCCACGCACGTACCCCAGTTGGAATAGGACGCCCTTGCATCGGTGTTGGTGGTCGCCGCCACCGTGATCGCCGCGGGGGCACGGGCTGGCGACGCCGTGCAGGCGTCGGCTCCGCTGTTGCCGGCAGCGGCCACCACGGCGATGCCCCGCGCCGCCAACTGGGCCACGGCGTTGTCGATCGTGCTGGAGGCGGCGCCGCCGAGCGACATGTTCACCACCGCCGGGCGAACGGCGTTGATGGCAATCCAGTCCAGACCCGCCAGAACGCCGCTCATCGACCCTGATCCAGTGCAGTCCAGCACGCGCACGGGGTACAGCGCAACGCCCTTGGCCATGCCCCAGGTGGACGAGCCGATAGTGCCCGCCACATGGGTGCCATGGCCATTGCAGTCCTGCGTGCCCCGGCCGTCCACGATGGCGCTGTAGCCGCCGCGCACCCGGCTGCCGAACGTGGTGTGGGCGCTCAGGATGCCCGTGTCGACCACGTACGCGTTCACGCCGATGCCAGTGCTCGTGTAGCTGTACGAGCCCGACAGCGGAAGCAGCCGCTGATCGGTACGGTCCAGCCCCCAGGTGGCCCCGGTCTGCACGGTTTGTTGGGTGCTCATGCGGATGTCGTCGTCCAGCGACTCCACGGCGGGATGCTGTGCCATAGCCTGGGCGAATGCGTCTGCCGCAGCGGCAGGCAGCGTGGCGGCAAAACCCTTGGCCACCCGGGTGTACACCTGCCGGATCTGGCCTCCACGACCCCGCATCAGTTCCTGGGCTTGTGTGGTCGGGTTGGCGACGCTGTCCTTGAACATCACCACAAAACTGCGCGTTGTGGGCCCGGGCCCTGGGCCAATCGAAGGTCCGGCCCCGTACACGGCCGACTTGGTGGACCCAGCGTCTGCGTTGATCGATTCCCCGGCACGCCAAGCGTCGGCCTGCTCGACCAGCATGGCATAGGCCTGGGCGAGCACCTGGTCCTGCAGCAGATCCAGATCGTCTGCGACGGCGTTGCGCACGGTCTGGACAGCCTGGCCCCAGGCATCGGCGGTCCGACGCGCCTGCAGAATGGGTTGCTCGGACGTGCCCTCCGCATAGTCGGCCGGTGCCCACTGGGGCATCCCGGCGAGGTGCTGGGCGCGCAAGGCGGCCTGCTCGGGGGACAGTTGCTCCCATCGCTGGGCGGCGAACGCCAGTGTGGACAACGGCGTGATGAGCACCTGGGATGGCTGACCATCGCTCCAGGCGACCAATGGCGCCGCCACACGATCGGCAGCCCGCAGATCGAGACCTCCGTCGGCCGAGTCGTGCGCCACCGGCGAAACACGCGCCACCCAGGTGGCGTTGGGCCCGACCTGTCCGGCCGACGCAGCCACTTCGAAGCGACCCTGCTCGTCACTCAGCCCCGTGGGTTCCCCGTCGTCTTGCTCCAGGTTGCCATTGAGATCGAGGAACACCGTGGCGCCAGACACTGCTCCAGCTGATAACACACGCCCCTGGATCCAGGATGTCGCGGGTGGTGCATCGGCAGACTGTGCCGTGCCCAGGGAAGACCCGCCATCGTGCCCACCGCCGCAGGCCGCCAGGACCGATGCTGCAAGGGCAGACCACAACCAGGGCGCACGCAGCACCCGCGACAGGCTTGCGCCTGCCCGCACGATTCGATGAGACACCATTCGCGACCTCCGTATGCCATGACGAGGCCGGTGGGGACGAGCGGCGCCCCCTCCGGCAGCCCCGCTGCCGTGGCGCATGCGCGCGTTAGGCCGGAAGCTTTGCGTCGCCGCCTTTCGACGGGTTTGCCCAAGATTTGCAACAGATTGTATCTAAAAGCGCAAATATGGCAAATCTATTAAGGTCTACTCACACTATTTTTGCCAGATGCGGTGCAGTCCCGACAGGCCTGCACCAAGCGCCCAAGACATTGGGGGGCTGCATGCGCGGGACTTGGCAACGCCACGCACACTGGACCGATCAGCCCTCAAATTGCGGGTGCAACTGCCGGATACGGCCCAGTGCCATGGCGGCTGCAGCGGTACGCGTTTCCACCCCGAGCTTGGCAAACACGCGCTCCAGGTGCTTTTTCACGGTGGCCGGGCTGGCCCCCAGGATGTCGCCGATGTCGCGGTTGATCTTGCCCTTGACCACCCAGTACAGCACCTCGGCCTCGCGTGCCGTGAGCTTGAAGGACAGGCTCATGGATTCGATGATCTTCGCGTCCGACACTTCGCGCATCACCACCAGCCAGTCGCCACCTCCAGGACTGTCGCCAGCCTGCTGGTGCAGGCGGAAGGTCAGGCGCCGGGCTCCCAGCTCGACCGCCAGGCGCGGTGGCTCTGCGGCCGGGTCGGGGCCGCCGCCGTCGCCCACATGGCGGCGCAGCCAGCCCAAAACCTCTGCGGGTGCCCAAGGGCTGGCCTCGCCAAAGTAGGTCTGCAACAGCTCGCGTGCCAGGGGCGTCTGCCACACCAATCGGCCATCGCTGGCCCGCACGGTGATGCTGGCATAGCCGAACGCATCCAGCGCATTGCGCGCCTGCCGCGCGGTGCTGGCCTCTTGCCGCGCCCGCCGGGCACTGCCCATGTGCACGCCCATGCGCGCCAGCACCTCGCGCGGCTTGAGCGGCTTGGTCACGTAGTCCACGCCACCAGCCTCCAGGGCCGCCACCAGATGCTCGGTTTCGGTCAGGCCGGTCATGAAGATGATGGGAATGTGCGCGGTGAGTGGCGAGGCCTTGAGCCGCCGCGCCACCTCGAATCCGTCCATGCCCGGCATCATGGCGTCGAGCAACACCACATCGGGCTGGGCCTGCGCAGCGCGCTGCAGCGCCGCTTCGCCGTGGGTGGCCACGAGCACGGTGTAGCCCGACTCGTCCAGCGCGTCGTGCAGCACGGCCAGGTTGTCGGGCACGTCGTCCACGATCAACACCACCTCGTGGTCGTCGCGGCCCAGGGCCGCCGGGCGTTCCGGGAATGCGGGTGGCGTGCTCATGGCGTGCGCATCTGTTCAATCGACTGGCCGATGGCCTCGAACTGGAACTGCTGGGCCCACTGGCGCATGGTGGCCAGCCAGGGCGCACACTCGGGGTGGTCCTGCTCCAGGGCCTGCAGCGCCTGCAGCACCCCGCGGGGATAGCCCAGCGCCACGGCCTGCTCCAGCGCAGACAGCGCCGCCAGCGGAGGGGCGACACCGGCAGCCTGCGGCGCAGCGCGGGTGGCAGACACCGGCGCGGCTGCCACCGAAGGGGGCGACTGCAGCACCGGGTCAGCCGTGTCCAGTTCCCACACCAGCTCGAGACGGCGCTCCAGCCAGTCCAGCAATTCGGTATGGCGCACAGGCTTCACGAAGAAGTCGTCGGGCCCGATGGCCACGTCGTTCTCCAGGCCTTTGTCGAACGCATTGGCCGACACGATGGCGCAGTGGGCGGGTACCTGCATGGCGCGCAAGCGGCGCAGGGTTTCCCAGCCGTCAATGCCGGGCATGGCCAGGTCCATGAGCACCGCATCGGGCTGATACCCCGTGGCCAGCAGATCGAGCGCATCGTGACCGCTGGCGGCCTGGCGCAGCTCAAAGCCCAGGGGCGCCAGCAAGGCGACAAGCAATTCGCGGTCGGGCTCCTCGTTGTCCACCACCAGAATGCGGCGCCGCGCACCACGGTAGCCGGTGCGGGTGCCCCGCATGGCCTGCCGGTGGGCCAGGCCACTGCCCGGCTCGCCATGCAGTTCGGGCAGGAACAGCCGCACCTGAAAGGTCGCACCCTCGCCCGGCTGACTGCGCACCGTCAGCTCGCCCCCCATCAGAGCGGTGAGCATCTTGGCAATCGTCAGGCCCAGGCCTGCGCCCGGGGCCGCAGCCACAGCACTGCCGCCGCGCGCAAAGGGCTCGAAGATACGCTCGATCTCCTCGGCCGTCAGGCCCGGCCCGGTGTCCTGCACCTCGATGCGCGCCATCTCGCGGGCGTGGCGCACGCGCAGCGTGACGGTGCCCTGGGCTGTGAACTTGACGGCATTGCCCAACAGGTTGATGAGGATCTGTCGCAGGCGCTTTTCGTCGGCGCGCACCACCTCCGGAATCGCGCCCTCCACATCGAACCGGAAGGCCAGACCCTTAGCTGCGGCCTGCAGTTCAAACAGCGCGGCCATCTCGTGCAGGCCGTCTGCAAATCGCATGGGGCCGACATCCAGCGTGAGCTTGCCCGATTCGATGCGCGCGATGTCGAGCGTGCCCTCGATCAGCGACAGCAGGTGCTCGCCCCCCCGGCGGATCACATGCACCGCGTGCTTGCGGTGCTCGGGCACGCCAGGGTCTTCGCCCATGAGCTGCGCATAGCCCAGGATGCTGTTGAGCGGCGTGCGCAGTTCGTGGCTGATGGCACTGATGTAGCGGCTCTTGGCCTGATTGGCCTGGTCGGCCGCCTGCTTGGCCTCTTCGGCCACCTGCCGGGCCTGCTCGGCCACCTGGCGTGCGGTCTGCAGCGCGGCATCCGTCTGGCGGTGCAGTTCGATCTCGCGCATCAGCAGGCCCGTCTGGCGGTTGGATTCCTCCTGCGCCACCTGGCGGCTTTTGTGGGCCAGCACCAGCCACCAAGCCACGATGCCTGAGATCAGCAGCAGCACCAGGTAGGCCTTGAGCAGGCCCGAGCGCAGCGCGCCCTCGGGTGCGGCCGGGCTGTCGATCACGTCGAGTGCCTGGGCCAGCGTCTGAAGCTCCTGGTGATAAAGCAGCCCCATCACGGCCGCCAGCACAGGCGCGATCACCAGCATCAGGAGCAGGAAGTGCGCAAGCCCGGTGTCCAGATACGGCCAGATGCGGCGCGGCAGCAGCCAGCGCAGCGTGGCCGACCACTGCACCGCCAGGTGTGCGTGGGGTTTGCACAGATCGCCGCAGCGCGCATCAAGCGTGCAGCACAACGAGCAGATGGGCCCGCGGTAGGCAGGGCAGCCCGCCATGTCGGGCGCCTCGTACTCGCGCTCGCACACCACGCAGCGCTGCAGGGCGGGCAGCGCCGTGGCCGACGCAGCGCAC
This sequence comes from Acidovorax lacteus, assembly GCF_039540375.1. Classification (NCBI taxonomy): domain Bacteria; kingdom Pseudomonadati; phylum Pseudomonadota; class Betaproteobacteria; order Burkholderiales; family Comamonadaceae; genus Acidovorax; species Acidovorax lacteus. The sequence continues at coordinate 176,800 of NZ_BAABEX010000011.1, read as the reverse complement.
CCGGCGCAGCCGCCACCACTGCCACAGGTGGCGGAAGGCTCAGGCTCAGGTTCGGGCTGCCGCGCCAGGTAGTAGCGGCCGCGTGTGGCCCAGGCGATCAGCGGGGCCGTGACAAAGGCCACCGCCATGGCGATCACCGCCGAAAACGCCTGCGGCAGCGGGCCGAACACCCCCAGATGCGCGGTGATGGACACGATGGACGCCAGCACCATGGCCCCCACACCCACCGGATTGATGTCGTACAGATGGGCGCGCTTGAACTCGATGCCCCGCGGCGACAGGCCCAGCGGCTTGTTGACCACGAGGTCTGCCACCACGGCCATCATCCAGGCAATGGCGATGTTGGAGTACAGGCCCAGCACCTCGCCCATGGCGCGGAACACGTTCATCTCCATGAGCATGAAGGCGATCAGCGTGTTGAACACCACCCACACCACCCGGCCCGGATGGCTGTGCGTGAGGCGCGAGAAGAAGTTGGACCACGCGAGCGACCCCGCATAGGCGTTGGTGACGTTGATCTTCATCTGCGACACCACGACGAACAGCGCCGTGGCCGCCACCGCCCAGCCAGGGTGGGAGAAGACGTACTCGTAGGCGACGAGGTACATCTGGTTCGGATCGACCGCGCGCTCGACCGGCACCATGTGGGCCATGGCCAGCCAGGCCAGCAGCGCACCGCCCAGCATCTTGAGCACCCCCAGCACCACCCAGCCCGGCCCACCCGCCAGCACCCCGGCCCACCAGCGCACCCGGTTGGCGCGCGTCTGCTCCGGCATGAAGCGCAGATAGTCGGCCTGCTCCCCCATCTGGGTGATGAGGGCGATTCCCACCGTCAAGGCCGCACCAAACAGGGGCAGATCAAAGCGCTCTCCCTGTCCTGTTTCACCGCCGTAGTGCACCACCCCGGCAAACGCACCAGGATCGTGCGCCAGCACAAACACGAACGGCACCACCAGCATCACCAGCCACAGCGGCTGCGTCCACAGTTGCAGGCGGCTGATGACCGACACCCCGTGCGTGACCAGCGGAATCACCACCAGCGCACAGATCAGATAGCCCCAGGTGGGCGGAATGCCCAGCGCCAGTTCCAGCGCATAGGCCATGACGGCCGCTTCAAGCGCGAAGAAGATGAACGTGAACGAGGCGTAAATCAGCGAGGTGATGGTCGAGCCGATGTAGCCAAAGCCCGCCCCGCGGGTGAGCAGGTCCATGTCCACCCCGTGGCGTGCCGCGTACACGCTGATCGGCAGCCCCGCCAGAAAGATGATGAGCCCCGTGGCCACAATGGCCCAGAACGCATTGAGAAAGCCGTACTGCACCAGCAGCGTGGCTCCCACGGCCTCCAGGATCAGGAACGACGCCGCGCCAAACGCCGTGTTGGCCACGCGCCAAGACGACCAGCGCCGAAAACGCACCGGTGTGTAGCGCAGCGCGTAGTCTTCCATGGTCTCGGTGGCCACCCAGTCGTTGTAGTCGCGGCGCACCTTCACCACCTGCTGGGGCGCAGGGGCGTCGCGTGCGGCGGGTGGGGTCAAGGGTGGAGAAGACACGGAACCAGCAGGGTGGAGGGGAGCACCGTCCAGGCGGCAAGACCCGGCGGCGTACGACCAGCGGTGCAGGTTCCATGCCACGCCAGGGCCGATACGCCGCTTGCCGTATGGACGGGCATGGCCCTTGCTGCGTACGATGGCCTCCAACAGCGTCGTGCGTTGAACCTTGCGTTGCGTGTTTTGCGGGCTTGCCCCCGGGACCGGAGTGGAACGACGATGGAATGGACTCCCCGCGTTCGACCGGCACTGCCGGTCGCGCGGGCTTGTGACCCCAGCCGTGAGCGAAGCGAACGAATATGGAACTGACACCTCGCGAAAAAGACAAGCTGCTGATCTTCACCGCCGCCCTGCTGGCCGAGCGGCGCAAGGCCCGGGGCCTCAAGCTCAACTACCCCGAAGCCGTGGCGCTGATCAGCGCCGCCGTGATGGAGGGCGCGCGCGATGGCAAAACCGTGGCACAGCTCATGAGCGAAGGCCGCGCCGTGCTGACCCGTGCCGAAGTGATGGACGGCGTGCCCGAGATGATTCCCGACATCCAGGTCGAGGCCACCTTCCCCGATGGCACCAAGCTTGTGACCGTGCACCAGCCCATCGTCTGACCTCTGACCGACCCTGACCCGTTTTTTTCCTGGAGTGCCCATGCGCCTGATCCGACCCTCCCATGCCCTGCTGGCCTGTGCGGCCCTGGCCCTGTCTTCGGCGGCCAGCGCCCATACCGGCGCACCGGGCCACGACCACGGCGGCTTTGTGGCCGGCTTGTTGCACCCGCTCACCGGCCTGGACCACCTGGCGGCCATGGTGGCCATTGGCCTGTGGAGCGCACTGAGCGTGCCCGCCGGTCCGCAGGCCCCGGCCCGTGCGCTCTGGAGCCCCGCATGGTTTGCGGCGCTGCTGCTGGGCGGCGCGGTGCTGGGCTGGCGCGGACTGGATCTGCCCGGCGTAGAGCCCATGATTGCCGTGTCGCTGCTGGTCACGGGCCTGCTGGTGGCCACGCGGCTTGCGCTGCCGCGGGCCGTGACTGCGCTGGTGGCCGGGTCGTTTGCGGTGTTCCACGGGCTGGCCCACGGCGCAGAGCTGCCAGCGGCCCAGGCCGCCGCCACCCTGACGGGCATGCTGCTGGCCACGCTGGCCCTGCACGCCGCGGGTTTGCTGGCCGGCTGGCCGCTGCGCCGCCATGTGTGGGCCCCGCGCCTGGCCGGCGGTGCCGTGTCGCTGCTGGGCGGCATCGCATTGTGGCCCGCACTGGCCTGAGGCCCTGCTGTACGGAGGCACGCCATGATCCCCGGAGAACTGCTGACCGAGCCCGGCGAGCACCCGCTCAACACCGGCCGCCGTACCCTGACCCTGGTGGTGCGCAACACGGGCGACCGGCCCATCCAAGTGGGCTCGCACTACCACTTTGCCGAAACCAACGACGCGCTGGGCTTTGACCGCGCCGCCGCGCGCGGCATGCGGCTGAACATTGCCTCGGGCACGGCCGTGCGCTTCGAGCCCGGCCAGCAGCGCACGGTGGAGCTGGTGGACTACGCGGGCGACCGCGTGGTGATCGGCTTTCAGGGCAAGGTGCAGGGGCCGCTGTGAGGCGATAGACCCCTTTTCACATTCCCAGCCAAATCGGCTGCTCGTGCTTGTTTATCAAGCACGAGCAGCTATCAAAATAATAGCATTCAGCTTCGGAGCGGCCCACCATGGCAACCATCGGACGACGCGCTTATGCCGAAATGTTCGGCCCCACCGTGGGCGACCGCCTGCGCCTGGCCGACACCGACCTGATCGTGGAGGTGGAGGCCGACTACACCCTGCGCGCCGGCAGCTACGGCGAAGAGGTCAAGTTCGGCGGTGGCAAGACCATCCGCGACGGCATGGCGCAGTCGCAGCGCATGCGCTCGGAAGGCGCGGTGGACACGGTGCTCACCAACGCGCTCATCATCGACCACTGGGGTATCGTCAAGGCCGACATCGGCCTCAAGGACGGGCGCATCGTGGCGCTGGGCAAGGCCGGCAACCCAGACACGCAACCGGGCGTGGACATCGTCATCGGCCCGGGCACCGAGATCATTGCGGCCGAGGGCTGCATCGTCACCGCGGGCGGCTTTGACAGCCACATCCACTTCATCTGCCCGCAGCAGATCGAAGAAGCCCTGGCCAGCGGCGTGACCACCATGACCGGCGGCGGCACCGGCCCGGCCACCGGCACCTTTGCCACCACCTGCACGCCCGGCCCCTGGCACATCGAGCGCATGCTGCAGGCGGCCGACGCCTTCCCCATGAACATCGGCCTGCTGGGCAAAGGCAACGCCAGCCGGCCCGACGCCATCCGCGAGCAGGTGCACGCCGGGCTGATTGGCCTGAAGCTGCACGAAGACTGGGGCTCCACCCCCGCCGCCATCGACGCCTGCCTGACGGTGGCCGAAGAAACCGACACACAGGTGGCGATCCACACCGACACGCTGAATGAAAGCGGCTTTGTCGAAGACACGCTGGCCGCCTTCAAGGGCCGCTGTATCCACACCTTCCACACCGAAGGCGCGGGCGGCGGCCACGCACCCGACATCCTCAAGCTCGTGGGCGAGGCCCATGTGCTGCCGTCTTCGACCAACCCCACGCGCCCCTACACGGTCAACACGCTCGATGAGCATGTGGACATGCTCATGGTGTGCCACCACCTCGATGCGGGCATTGCCGAAGACCTGGCCTTTGCCGAAAGCCGCATTCGCAAGGAAACCATCGCCGCCGAAGACATCCTGCACGACCTGGGTGCCATCAGCATGATGAGCAGCGACAGCCAGGCCATGGGCCGCGTGGGCGAAGTGATCCTGCGCACCTGGCAGACCGCGCACAAGATGAAGCTGCAGCGCGGCAAGCTGCCGGGCGACGGCGCGCGGCACGACAACTTCCGCGTCAAGCGCTACATCGCCAAGTACACGATCAACCCGGCCCTCACGCACGGCATGGCGCACGAACTCGGCTCCATCGAAGTCGGAAAGTGGGCCGATCTGGTGGTGTGGAAGCCAGCGTTCTTCGGCGTCAAACCCGCGCTGGTGCTCAAGGGTGGCACGATTGCCATGGCCGCCATGGGCGACCCGAATGCCTCCATCCCCACGCCGCAGCCCGTGCACTACCGGCCGCAGTTCGGCGCGTTTGGCGGCGCGCTCACGCGCAGCTCGCTCACCTTTGTGTCGCAGGCGGCGCTGGATGCAGGCATCGGCCAGCGCTACGGCCTGGCCAAGCCGCTGGCCGTGGTCAAGGGCATTCGCGGCATGCGCAAGCGCGACATGGTGCACAACGACTACACGCCGGTCATGGAGATCGACCCGCAGACCTACGCCGTGCGTGCCGACGGCCAGTTGCTCACCTGCGAACCCGCCACCTTGCTGCCACTGGCGCAGCGCTATTTCCTGTTCTGAGCGATGGCTGCTGCGCCCCTGGCCCTGCACATCCGGCAAGACGACCTGCAGGACGCGCGCATCGAGGCCTTCATGCACGAGCACCTGCGCGACATGCATGCCACCTCGCCGCCCGAGAGCGTGCACGCGCTCGACATGGTGCGGCTGCGCCAGCCCGACATCCGCTTCTGGACGGCCTGGACAGCCGACGCGCAAGCGGCCGCCCCGGGCCAGCTCGCGGGCACGGCGGCGCTCAAGCACCTGGATACCGACCACGCCGAGCTCAAATCCATGCGCACCGCCGCCGCCCTGCGCGGCCAGGGCGTGGCGCGCGCGCTGCTCGAACACCTGCTGGGCCAGGCCGTGGACCTGGGCTACACACGCATCAGCCTGGAAACCGGCACGCAAGCCTTCTTTGCCCCGGCGCACCAGCTTTACCTGCGCTATGGCTTTGCCGACTGCGCCCCGTTTGGCGACTACCGGCCCGATCCGCACAGCCGCTACATGACCCGCACGCTATGAAGGCGCCAGCACCCGTCCACAATGCAGGCCTTGCCGCCGCGGCGGCGCTTTGCCTCTTTACCTTGCCATGATTCAGGTCTCAAAACTTCTCCCCCAGGGCCAGGGCCTGGCCCCTGTGCTGCTCAAGCGTGCGGCCACGCTGGAGCTGGACTGGGACGTGCGCCAGAAAAGCCGCTTTTCGGCCACCGACTCGACGGGCCGTGCGCTGGGCGTGTTTCTGCCGCGCGGCACCGTGGTGCGCGGCGGCGACGTGCTGGTGGCCGAAGACGGCTCGCTGCTGCGCGTGGTGGCCGCGCCGCAGCCGGTGCTGCACATCACCTACTGCCGCACGCACGGCAGCCCGTTCGACCTGGTGCGCGCCGCCTACCACCTGGGCAACCGCCATGTGCCCATCGAACTGCAGCCCGACCACCTCAAGATCGAACCCGACCACGTGCTGGCCGACATGCTGCGCGCCATGCACCTCACCGTGACCGAAGACCGGCTGGCCTTCGAGCCTGAAGGCGGAGCCTACGGCCAGGGGCACGGGCATTCGCATGGCTCCGCCCCTGCACACGGCCATGACCACAGCCACGACCACGCACACAGCCATCCGCACGACCATGTGCACGGCCCCGGATGCGGACACGAACACACGCACGCGGCCGACACCGGCACCGCGCATGTGCATGGCCCCGGCTGCGGGCACGGTCACCACCACGGCCACCATCACCACGATTCGCACTGAGCGCTTGCGCCCCGCACCGCCCATGACACCTGCGCCCCACAGCCTGCTGCAGTTGCTCTGGCTCGCATCGCCTGCGCTGCCGGTGGGCGGGTTCTCGTATTCCGAAGGGCTCGAAGCCGCCATCGAACATGGCCAGGTGCAGGACGAAGCCACGCTCGCGGCCTGGGTGCTCGACCAATTGCACCTCACCCAGGCCCGCAGCGACATGCCCGCCCTGGCCCACAGCGTGCAGGCCTGGCAAGTGGGCGATGCGGCGCGCGTGCGCGCACTCAACGACTGGGTGCTGCAAACGCGCGAGACGGCCGAGCTGCGCCTGCAATCGGTGCAGATGGGCCGCTCGCTGGCCGAATGGCTACGCAATCTGCATGCGCACGATGCCACGCGCAGCGCCCACATTGCGCTGCTGCACAGCCTGCCGCCCACCTACCCTATCGCTTTTGGCCTGGCCGGCGCGTATGCCGGTGCGGCCGTGCGCGACGTGGTGCTGGCCTACGCCTTTGCCTGGGCCGAGAACATGGTGCAGGCCGCGCTCAAATCCATGCGCCTGGGGCAAAGCGCGGGCCAGCGGGTGCTGGCCCGGCTCGCCGCTGCCATTCCCACCGCCACCGACCACGCCCTGGCGCAGCCCGATGCGGCCCGCCAAGCCTTCACCCCCATGCTGGCCATCCTGTCGGCCCGCCACGAAACCCAATACTCCCGCCTGTTCCGATCATGAGCACCCTGCACCACATTCCCCAACGCACCAAGAAGCTGCCCCCGCTGCGCGTGGGCATCGGCGGCCCCGTGGGCTCGGGCAAAACCACGCTGCTCGAGATGCTCTGCAAGGCCATGCGCGAGCGCTACGACCTCGTGGCCATCACCAACGACATCTACACCAAGGAAGACCAGCGCCTGCTCACCATCAGCGGCGCGCTGCCGCCCGAGCGCATCCTGGGGGTTGAGACGGGTGGCTGCCCGCACACGGCCATCCGCGAAGACTGCTCGATCAACCTCGAAGCCATCGACCGCATGCTCGAAGCCTTCCCGGACGCCGACGTGGTGTTCGTCGAAAGCGGCGGCGACAACCTGGCCGCCACCTTCAGCCCCGAGCTCAGCGACCTCACCGTGTACGTGATCGACGTGGCGGCGGGCGAGAAGATCCCCCGCAAGGGCGGCCCCGGCATCACCAAGAGCGACCTGTTCGTCATCAACAAGACCGACCTGGCCCCGCATGTGGGCGCCAACCTCGACATCATGCGCAGCGACACCCTGCGCATGCGCGGCACCAAGCCCTTTGTGATGACCAACCTCAAGACGCAGGACGGGCTGGACGGCGTGATCGCGTTCATCGAAGAGCGCGGCATGCTCACCCCCCGCGAGACCGCGGCCCCGGCCCGCTAGAATGCGAGCCTTGCAACGGCCGCCCGCCCCCAGCGCGCAGCGGCCCACAGACCCGGAAGCGTGGCAGAGTGGTCGATTGCACCGGTCTTGAAAACCGGCAACGGGCAACCGTTCGTGAGTTCGAATCTCACCGCTTCCGCCAGCCTTTGAGCCAACGCCCGCCTGCTGCGGGCGTTTTTGTTGGTACGGGATGTGACATGCCATCGGTGGCGGCAGCGCCACTGCCGCTTCACGGCGCAGGCCCTTCACAAGAAGCCGCGGCCGTGTGGTCACGCTCCTTCCGGTCGCCCGTAGAACTTCCGTGCAGAGGTGCCACGCGATTCATGGCCCACCACCAGGGGCATTGCGCCCCTGGCCTCGCGTGTCTGTATCAGTCCACGCGCGAGACGAATTGCTCCTTGGGACGGCGCACCTTGGGCAGGTTCACCAGCCAGTCGCCTTCGGCCTGGCGGTAGCCCACCGGCAGGATGGCCACGCTGCGCAGGCCGCGGGCGCGCAGGTCGAGGATGCCGTCGAGTGCTTCGGGGTCAAAGCCTTCCATGGGCGTGGCGTCCACTTCTTCGTACGCCGCGGCGATCAGCGCGGCCGACAGGCCGATGTAGGCCTGGCGTGCGGCGTGCTGGAAGTTCACCTCCGGCGTGCGCTGCGGGTAGCTGTTCAGCAGCATCTGGCGGTAGTTTTCCCAGCCTTCGTTGCGGAAGCCGCGCACTTCGTTCGTCAGGTCGAACATGTGGTTGATGCGTTCGGGCGTGTAGTGGTCCCACGCGGCAAACACCAGCAGGTGCGAGCCTTCGGTGACCTGGGCCTGGTTCCAGGCAATCGCGCGGATGCGCTCGCGCACCTCGGCGTTGGTGACCACGATGATCTCGAACGGCTGCAGGCCGCTGGAGGTGGGCGCAAGGCGGGCGGCTTCGACGATGCGGTCGATGGCGGCCTCAGGCACCTTGCGGGCGGGGTCCATCTTCTTGGTGGCGTAGCGCCATTGCAGGCGTTGGTGCAGGTCCATGGTCGGTATTCAGTGCGGGTAAAACAACAGCCGTGGAAGCAGGTGCTGCGCAGCATGCGCCGCAGCCCGCACGGCCAGGGACTAGCGAGTTGAGGCCCTTGGCAGGGGTTTCAAGCGCCGATGACCGCAACGCACTGTTGCGCCAAATGGAACAGTGGCGGGTTACGCACGGTCACACGCAGCAGCGCTGTGCTCGCGTATCGTGCGGGGCATGAACGCCTGTACCGCCCCCGCCCGCGGCCACCGTCGCCCGCGCCTCGCCCCCCTGCTCGCACTGGGCCTGCTGCTGTCGGCCTGCGCCCAGCCCCCGGCAGCGCCGGACTACCCGGCCAACAGCACCGGCGCACCGCCCGGCGGCCTGTGCAATGCGCAAGGGCTGGCCGGTTTTGCGGGCCAGATGGCCACCGCCAGCGTGACCGAGGCCGTGCGCGTGCGCGCCGGTGCGCGCATGGCCCGCATCCTGCGGCCGGGGCAGATGATCACCAAGGAGTTCATCGCCGAGCGCGTGAATCTGGAGGTGGATGCCGCCGGTCGCATCGTGGCCGTGCGCTGCGGTTGACGCACCCTGCCGGCACCACCACGCTGGCGGCCTGGCCGCGCTGCCTCAGTCGTCGGCCAGAAACAGCGCCTGCAGATCGCTCAGGAAGTCAAACCCCCGCTCGGTGGGGCGTACGTGCAGCAGATCGCGCTCGATCAGCCCCTTGCGCTCGGCCTCGTCCAGCCCTGCCGCAATGGTGGACAGCGGCAGCCCGGTGCGCGCGCTGTAGTCCTGCAGCGCAAAGCCGCTGCGCAGGCGCAGCGCGTTGAGCATGAATTCGAACGGCAGGTCGGCGCGGCGCACGTCGGCGTCTTGCGCCACGGCCTGGCCGGCCAGGGCCTGCTCCATGTAGCGCTGCGGATCGCGAAAGCGCACCTGCCGCACGATGCGGTGGGCAAAGCTGAGCTTGCTGTGCGCGCCCGCACCGATGCCGAGGTAGTCGCCAAACTGCCAGTAATTGGTGTTGTGAAAGCAGCCATGCCCCGGCCGGGCGTAGGCTGAGACCTCATAGCGCGCCAGCCCCGCCGCCCCGGTGCGCTCGGTGATGCGGTCGAGCATGGCGTAGGCCAGGTCGTCCTCGGGCAGCGTGGGCGGGTACTTGGCGAAGTAGGTGTTGGGCTCGATCGTGAGGTGGTACACCGACAAATGCGGCGGCGCCAGCGCGAGCGCGGTGTCCAGGTCGGCGTCCAGCCCCGCCAGCGTTTGCCCGGGCAGGGCGTACATCAGGTCGAGGTTGAAGGTGTCGAAGGCGGCGGCGGCCTCTTGCACCGCGGCAATGGCCTGGGCGCGGTCGTGCACGCGGCCCAGGGCCTGCAGGGCGGCGTCGTCAAAGCTCTGCACGCCCACCGACAGGCGCGTGACGCCCGCCGCGCGGTAGGCGCGAAACCGGTCGCGCTCAAAGGTGCCCGGGTTGGCTTCCAGCGTGATCTCGCAGTCCGATTCGAGGCGCAGGCGCGCGCGCACGCCCGAGAGCAAGGCGTCGATGGACGCCGGAGCAAACAGGCTGGGCGTGCCGCCGCCAATGAAGATGCTGTGCACCGTGCGGCCCCACACCAACGGCAGCGCGGCCTCCAGGTCGGCCATCAGCGCGGCGATGTAGCGGGCCTCAGGCAATGCGCCGTCGGCCTGCCGGGCTTCGTGCGAATTGAAGTCGCAGTACGGGCACTTGCGCAGGCACCAGGGCAGGTGCACGTACAGCGACAGCGGCGGCAGCGCGGGCAGTTGCAGCGTGCCGCCGCGCATGGCCTGCACCGGGTCGCGCGGCGCAGCGGCCTGCTCGTCGGCCCCGGCGGGCTGAATGGGAATGTGCATGGCGAGGGCTTCCGGTCAAAACCAGCGCTCGCGCATCAGCTCGAGCATCTGCCGCGCGGCGCGGCCGCGGTGGCTGTGCGCGTTCTTGACCTCCACCGGCAATTCGGCAAAGGTCTGGCCGAATTCGGGGATGAACATGATCGGATCGAAGCCAAAGCCGTTGTGGCCCCGGCGCTCGCGTGCGATCTCGCCCACCACGCGACCCACGGCAATCAGCGGCTCGGGGTCTTCGGGGCTGCGTACGGCCACCAGGGTGCTGACCATGGCCGCGCGGCGCTGGTCGATGCCCTGCATCTGCTCCAGCAGCGCCTGCACGTTGGTGTCGTCGCCCTTGGGGTAGCCAAACTGCGTGGCGTAGTAGGCCGTGTCCACCCCGGGCAGGCCGCCAAAGGCGTCCACACACAGACCGGCGTCGTCGGCCAGCGCGGGCAGGCCGGTGTGGCGCGCGGCGAAGCGGGCTTTGGCCAGGGCGTTTTCCACAAAGGTGCGGAACGGCTCCTCGGCTTCGCCCACGCCCAGGTCGGCCTGGCGCACCAGTTCGACCGACAGCGGCGCGAGCATGGCCTGCAACTCGGCCAGCTTGCCGCGGTTGTTGGATGCAAGGACGATTTTCTTCATGGTGTTTTGGGCTGCTCGTGCTTGCCAATCAAGCACGAGCAGCTATCGTTTAGATAGCAAAAGCGTTCTGCCAGCGCGGCGCTGGGCCCACCCACAGCGCCTGCGCCCGGCCGCGGCTGAGAGGACGTGTCACGGGGGCACCGTGGCCGCTGCGCCAATACCAGTCAAAACGACCGGTCGTGCTTATTTTATAAGCACGAGCAGCTCACATTTTGATAGCATCAAGCGTGCAAGGCCTGCTGCTGAAGCGCCACCAGCTCGGCAATGCCCTTTTCGGCCAGGGCCAGCAGGCGGTCCATCTCGGCGCGGGTAAAGGCCACGCCTTCGGCCGTGCCCTGCACTTCCACATAGTGTCCGGCACCGGTCATGACCACGTTCATGTCGGTGTCGCAGTCCACGTCTTCCACGTATTCCAGATCGAGCAGCGGCATGCCCTGCACGATGCCCACCGACACAGCGGCCACCGGCTGCAGCAGCGGCGACTGGGTGATCTTGCCGCTGGCAAGCAGGTGGTTCACGGCGTCCTGCACAGCCACCCAGGCGCCGGTGATGGCTGCGGTGCGCGTGCCGCCGTCGGCCTGGAGCACGTCGCAGTCGAGCTGGATCGTGCGCTCGCCCAGCAACTTCAGGTCGAACACGGCGCGCAGGCTGCGGCCGATCAGGCGCTGGATCTCCTGTGTGCGACCGCTCTGCTTGCCCTTGGCCGCTTCGCGGTCGCTGCGGGTGTGCGTAGCCCGGGGCAGCATGCCGTACTCGGCCGTGACCCAGCCTTCGCCGCTGCCGCGCTTGTGCGGTGGCACGCGCTCTTCGACCGAGGCGGTGCACAGCACCTGGGTGTTGCCGAACTCGATCAGCACCGAGCCTTCGGCGTGCATGGTGTAGCGGCGGGTGATGCGCACGGAGCGCAACTGGTCGGCGGCGCGGCCGCCGGTGCGGGTGAAGGAGGTCATGGGGTTTCCAATGTCAAAAGGGGGAGCTTTGCAGCGCTTGGCGTGCCCGGCCTTGTGTGCCGCGGCCTTACAGGCGTCAGACGTCGGGGCAGCGGCCTTTTGGCAGCACTGGCAGGCGCTGGCTCCGGACGCCGTGCCTTGCAGGCGGCGTCGGCACGCAGCACCATCAGGGGTCGCGTCAGGCCTTGCGCGCAGCGGAGCGGCGGATGGCTTCGTTGATCTCGGCAATCGAGCGCTCGATGGCCGCGTCGTCCAGGTCGTCCACCAGCCCGTCCACAGGCCCCGCCTGGATGGTGGAGGCGAACACGTCGTCGCTGATGCTGTCGGTGGACACGCCCTGGGTCGAATCGAACTCGTCGGGCACTTCCCATTCGAGCGCGACCACCGTCACGTTGTCGCTGCTCTCGCCGGCCTTGCGCAGGGCTTCTTCCACCAGATCGGGCACAGCGTGCGACACCGCCTGCAGGCTGAGCTGGCGCGCAATTTCTTCGTCGCTGACCATGCCCCACAGCCCGTCGGAGCACAGCAGCAGGCGGTCGCCCTGCTCCAGGTACACGGGGCCGGTAATGTCGTAGATCGGCTTGGACGGCGAGCCCAGGCAGGTGAACAGGATGTTGCGGTTCACGCGGTCCATGCCGGGCGGCGGCGCGTTGCGCAGCTCCAGGTACGAATGGTCGCGCGTGCGCGTGAGCATCTCGCCGTCGCGCACCATGTACAGGCGCGAATCGCCGCAGTGGATCCAGGTGGCCGTGCCGTTTTGCAGCACGGCCGCCACCAGCGTGGTGCGGGGGCTGTCGAGCATGCCGCGCTCGGACGCGTAGCGCAGGATCTGGTGGTGCGCAGCCAGCAGCGCGCTGGACAAGAACTCCTGCACGTCGCGCAGCACGGGCTTGGCCTGGCGCTGGAACAGCGACGAGATGGTCTGCAGCGCCAGCTGGGCCGCCACTTCGCCCTCGGGGTGGCCGCCCATGCCGTCGGCCAGCAGGAACAGGCTGGACTCCCGCGTGTAGCAGTAGCCCATGCGGTCTTCGTTCTTCTCGCGCCCGCCACGGCGGCTGATCTGGAATACCGAGAACTTCATTTGGGTCGGGCTCCGATGCCAGTGGCCTCACCCATCTTCTGCACGTTCTTCTTCGTGTCAGACACCAGGGTGTCGATTTGCAGGCGCATCTTTTCCGTCACGCTGAGCTTGGTGTAGCGGCGCTCGCCCTCGCGCGAGAGCTCTTTTTGCAGCGCAAACACCGACTGCGGGCGCGACAGCGGATCGAGCGCCATGCACCATTCGACGACCTCGATCAGGTTGTCTGAGTACACACCGCGCAACTTGGTCAGCGCGAGCGAGAGGCGATCCTTCTCCAGCCGCTGCGGCGCCTCGTTGGGCGGATAGCCCTGCATGCAGGCGTAGATGCAGGCGCCAATGGCGTAGATGTCGGTCCAGGGGCCCATCTGCGAGTCGCGCCGGTACATCTCAGGCGCGGCAAATCCGGGCGTGTACATGGGACGAATGAAGTTGCCTTCCTTGGACAGCACCTCGCGCGCGGCGCCAAAGTCGATCATCACCGCCCGGTTGTCGTCGGTGATGAAGATGTTGGCCGGCTTGATGTCCAGGTGCAGCATCTTGTGCTGGTGCACGATGCGCAGGCCGCGCAGCACCTCGTCGAACAACGAACGGATCGTGGACTCGCGAAAGACCTTCTGGGTCTTGAGCTCGCGCGCGGTGATGATGAAGTCCTGCAGGGTCGCGCCCTCCAGGTAGTTCATCACCATATAGACCGTTTCGTTCTCGCGGAAGAAATTGAGCACGCTCACCACCGAGGCGTGCGAGATCTGCGCGAGCGAGCGGCCCTCTTCAAAGAAGCTCTTGAGCCCCAGGCGGTACAGCGACAGCTTCTCGGGGGGGACCTTGGGGAGCAACTCGCCCGGCGCGCGAGTGGCCAGCGACGACGGCAGGTATTCCTTGATGGCCACCTGCTGGCCTTCCGGGTCAATGGCCAGATAGACCACACCGAAGCCGCCGGACGACAAGCGCCGCACTACGCGATAGCCACCGATGGAGGTATCGGGCGGCAACGGTGCCGGCTTGATCTTGGACATAGGGTGCGCAGGAGGAGCGAGGGTGGTGGACGGAACCCGGATAATCGCCGGATCGCTAGCTACCGTCAAAAAGTCCTATGGCAGTTTACAGCATGACCGGTTACGCCAGCGTCCAGCAAAGTCTGGGCGCGGCAGAGCCCGAAACACCGCCGCGCAGCGGTGCGGCACGCGTGCTGGGACTGGAGATCCGCTCCGTCAACAGCCGCTTTCTGGACCTCACCTTCCGTCTGCCAGAAGAACTTCGCCAGGCCGAGCCAGCGCTGCGCAGCCTGCTCACGGCCCGCCTCAAGCGCGGCAAAGTCGAGGTGCGCGTCAACTTCGAGAGCGACCAGGCCGCGAGCCTGCAGGAGCCGCCAGTACGCGTACTCCAGCGTCTGGGCGCATTGCAGGACACCGTGCGCACCTGGCTGCCGCAAGCCGCCCCTCTGAGCGTGGCAGACGTGCTCCGGCTGGGGCTGGGTCATCAAGGGTCTGCTGTGGACTGGGGCGCCGAACTGCCCCCGCTGGCCGAGCAAGCGCTGGAGGCCCTGCTGGCTGCGCGCGCGCGCGAGGGCAAGCGCCTGGCCGAGATGCTGCGCGACCGCGTGGCCCAGTTGCGGACGCTGGCCGCCCAGGCAGGCCCCTTGGTGCCGCAGTTGGTGGAGCAGCAGCGCCAGCGCTTTCTGGAGCGCTGGGCCGAAGCCATGGCTCTAACAGACGGTGCCACGCTGCCCGAAGCCGCCCGCGACCGGGCGTTGACCGAGGCCACGGCTTTTGCGATCCGTATCGATGTGGCCGAAGAGCTGACGCGCCTGGCATCCCATCTGGACGAGATCGAGCGCTTGCTGGGCAAGGGCGGCGAGATCGGCAAGCGGCTGGATTTCCTGATCCAGGAACTGCACCGCGAGGCCAACACGCTGGGCTCGAAGTCTGCCGCGATGGAGCTGACCCGCATCAGCGTGGACATGAAGGTCCTGATCGAGCAGATGCGCGAGCAAGTGCAAAATATCGAATAACCCGTCCACCACCGGGCGCACAACGCCCTCACCTATGGATTACCCAGGCAATCTGTTTGTCGTGGCCGCTCCGAGCGGCGCCGGCAAATCCAGCCTCGTCAAGGCGCTGCTGGAACTCGACTCGCTCGTCTACCCCTCCGTGTCGCACACCACCCGCCAACCGCGCGGCCAGGAGAAGCACGGTCGCGAGTACTTCTTTGTCTCGAACGCTGAGTTCGATGCCATGGTGCAGGCCAACGCCTTCGTCGAATGGGCGCATGTGCACGGCAACCGTTACGGCACCTCCAAGAAGGCCATCGAGGAACGCATTGCCCAAGGCAACGATGTCATCCTAGAAATCGATTTCCAGGGCGCACTGCAGATCAAGCAGACCTTCGCCAACGCAGTGCTGGTGTTCATTCTTCCGCCCAGCTGGGAAGAACTGCGCTCGCGCCTGGAGCGCCGGGGCGAAGACACGGCCGACGTGATCGAGACGCGACTCAAGAATGCCGCCGTTGAGATGGCCCAGGTCGGCAAATTCGACTTCGTTATAATCAACGAGCTATTCGAGCGTGCGCTTTTTGACCTGAAGGCGGTCGTACACGCCCAGCGACTTCGGTACATCGCCCAACGCCGGGCCCGTGCCGACACCTTCCAGTCGCTTCACATCACCTGATTTCGGAGAATCCCGATGGCCCGCATCACAGTCGAAGATTGCCTGGAAAAAATCCCCAACCGCTTCCAGCTGGTGCTGGCGGCCACATACCGCGCCCGCATGCTGAGTCAAGGCCACGCCCCGCGCATCGACAGCCGCAACAAGCCCGCCGTCACGGCGCTGCGCGAGATCGCTGCCGGCAAGGTCGGCCTGGAAATGCTCAAGAAGGTCCCAGGCTAACTCCAGCTCGGGCCGCGCGCCACCACAAGCACCGCACTGCGGTGCTTTTTTTTGCCCCACAGGTCGGCAACGCTGCCTCGCGCTACATTAAAGGCATATGAATGCGGTGACCCCGATCTCTACAGCGCAGGCAGCAAAGCACTTCGAGCCTGCGGTGCCCTTGAGCGCGTCTGCAGCGGCTGCCAATGCTGCAGCGGCCAGTTTTGCCGCACTGACCGACAACCTGGACTACCTGGACACCGCCAGCATCGAACAGGTGCGGCAGGCCTACCGTTTTGCCGATTCAGCCCATCTGGGCCAACTGCGCAGCAGCGGCGAGCCCTACATCACCCACCCGATCGCGGTCGCAGCGCAGTGCGCCACCTGGAAGCTGGATGCCCAAGCCCTGATGGCGGCGCTTCTGCACGACGCCATGGAGGACTGCGGCGTCACCAAGGCCGACCTGATCGACCGGTTCGGCGCCCCGGTGGCCGAACTGGTAGACGGACTGACCAAACTGGACAAGCTCCAGTTCAATACCCGCGAGGAAAACCAGGCAGAGTCGTTCCGCAAGATGCTGCTGGCCATGGCCCGGGACGTGCGCGTTATCCTCATCAAGCTGGCGGATCGCACGCACAACATGCGCACCCTGGCGGACATGCCGCGCAGCAAGTGGGCGCGTATCTCGTCCGAGACGCTCGAGATTTATGCGCCGATTGCCCATCGGCTAGGGTTGAATCAAACCTACCGCGAATTGCAGGATCTGGCGTTTCGGCACCTGCATCCATGGCGCTACCACGTACTGGCCAAGGCCGTGCAGAAGTCGCGCAACCGCCGCCGCGATCTGGTGCAGAAAGTGCAGGCCGAGGTGGATGCGGCATTCACCAAGATCGGTATGCGGGTGCGACTGGCCGGTCGCGAAAAAACGCTGTACTCCATCTACCAGAAGATGGACCACAAGCATCTTAGCTTTGCCCAGGTCACGGACATCTATGGCTTCCGCGTGATCGTGCCCTCGATCACCGACTGCTACACAGCGCTGGGTGTGCTTCACCAGATGTACAAGCCGGTTCCGGGCAAGTTCAAAGATCACATCGCGATCGCCAAGCTCAATGGCTACCAGTCGCTGCACACCACACTGGTGGGTCCGTCAGGCGTCAACATCGAGTTCCAGATGCGCACAGAGGAGATGCACCTCATCGCAGAAGCGGGGGTGGCCGCGCATTGGCTCTACAAGGCGCAAGACAGCGAAGGCACACCATCGGAACGGCTGGGAACCAAGTGGCTGCAGTCGCTGCTGGACATCCAGAACGAGACACGCGACGCAGCCGAATTCTGGGACCACGTCAAGGTCGATCTGTTCCCCGATGCTGTGTACGTGTTCACACCGAAAAGTCAGATCATGGCGCTGCCCCGCGGCGCGACGGTCGTGGATTTCGCCTATGCCATCCACAGCAACGTGGGAGACCGCACGACAGCGGCCAAGATCAACAACGAGCTGGTCCCGTTGCGCACCGAGCTGAAAAACGGGGACGTCGTCGAAATCGTCACAGACCCCGTCTCATCTCCCAACCCAGCCTGGCTGGGCTTTGTGCGCACAGGGCGGGCTCGCTCGAAAATCCGGCACTACCTCAAGACACTGGCTCAGACCGAGTCGGAAGGCCTGGGTGAAAAGCTGCTGCTGCAAGCCCTTCGAGCCGAAGGGCTGGGCCAACTGCCTCAGCAGTCAGCAGAGAACCAAGGCCTATGGGAAAAACTGTTGCGCTTTACAGGCAACAGGTCGCGCAGCGAGCTCATGACCGATATCGGTCTGGGCAAGCGCATCGCCAGCATCGTGGCCAAGCGCCTGGTCGTGCTGATGGCAGAACAGGGCATGCGCCCCGATGCGCTGCTCATGACGCGTGAGCGCTATACCTCGCACGAGACCGTCTCGCAGGGGGCCGTGACTCTGGATGGCAGCGAGAACGCTTCGGTACAGTATGCCTCCTGCTGCCGCCCAGTGCCTGGAGACGCCATCCTTGGCTACCTTGGCCGAGGTGAAGGCCTGGTGGTTCACAACGCCGAGTGCAACGTAGCACGCCGGCTGCAGCACAAGGACAGCGAGCGCTTTATTGCAGTCGACTGGTCCGACGACCCTACACGACTGTTTGAAACCGGGATCGCCGTGACAGTCACCAACGGCAAGGGTGTGCTCGCGCGCGTCGCCGCCGAACTGGCACATTCCGAAGCCGATATCACGCATGTGGACATGGACGAAGAGGGAGCGCTGGATACCACAGAGCTGCGGTTCGTGATCGCGGTGCGCGATGCTGCGCATGCGGAAAACGCGCTACGTAACCTGCGTCGCACCCAAGCCGTCTTGAGCGCCAAGCGGCGCCTCCCCACGGGTTAGCGACACAGCGTGCGCTTCAAAGCGCACGGATCAGGACGGAGCCCCCGGGTAGCGTACCTCCAGAATCTCCAGCGATCGGACCCCGCCGGGCGTGGGCAACAGTACTTCGTCGCCAACCCGGCCTTTGAGCAGCACTCGCGCCACTGGAGAGATCCAGCTCACCTCCCCGCAGTGGCTGTCTGCCTCGTCAATGCCCATGATGGTGACGGTTCGCTCGTCACCCAAGTCGTCTGTGTATGTGACGGTCGCACCGAAAAACACCTGGTCGCTCCCGTAGTGCACAGACGGATCAACCACCTCGGCAACTTCCAGCCGCTTGGTCAGAAACCGAATACGCCGATCGATTTCACGCAAACGCTTCTTGCCGTACAGGTAATCGCCGTTTTCCGAGCGGTCTCCATTGCTCGCTGCCCAATGCACCACGTCCACAATGCGCGGACGCTCGTTGTCGATCAGGTCCAATAGTTCCGCCCGCAACCGGGCATAGCCGGCAGGTGTCATGTAGTTCTTGGCACCCTGCGGCAATGAAGGAAGCCCGACATCGTCCTCGTCATCGGCGCCACCGTCGTTTTCCCGGGTGAAGGCTTTGCTCATACGCAACAGTGACAAAAGCACTACAGATCGCAATATGGAAAAAGCCCTGACACCATTCGATGTCAGGGCTTACCATTTGGTGCGGCTGGCAGGAATCGAACCCACGACCCCTTGGTTCGTAGCCAAGTACTCTATCCAGCTGAGCTACAGCCGCCAAGACTTGAATTGTAGCACAGTTTTTCGAAGTTTTTTCAATCAACTGGCTAGGCTTCTGTTTTCACATCCACCCGCTCAAGCAAGCCTCAAATTATAGCGCAGTTTTCTGCCTCAAGAAGCCACCTGGTAGGGCGTGCTGGACTTGAACCAGCGACCAAAGGATTATGAGTCCTCTGCTCTGACCAACTGAGCTAACGCCCCGAGTGCCACTCGAGAGCCCTATTGTAGGCTGCGACGGGGCATCCAAGCCCCTCAACGCCTATGGCTCAAGGCGTTGGATACCAGCTTCGAGGTGATATCGACAATCTGGATCATGCGGTCATACGCCATGCGAGTGGGGCCTATAACGCCCAGAGTTCCGACCACCTTACCGTCCACTTCATAGGGAGCGCTCACCACGGAGAGTTCCTCGAACGGAACCACCTGACTCTCACCGCCGATGAAGATACGTACGCCTTCGGCTTCGTGAGACCGTTCCAGCAAACGCAGGATCTGAGTCTTCTGTTCAAACAGATCAAACGCGCGACGCAGATTCCCCATATCGCTGGAGAAATCACTCACTGCAAGCAGGTTGCGCTCGCCGGAGATGACCACGTCTTCCTGCGCCTCATGCAACACCTCGGCGCCGACATGCACTGCCGCCTGCATCAAGGCGGCCACCTCGCCGCGCAACTGATCCAACTCATGCTTGACCCGCTCCCGAACCAAGTCCATGTCCAACCCTGCGTAGTGGGTGTTCAGATAGTTGGAGGCCTCGACAAGCTGACTGGCCGCATAGTCGGTGTCCGTGAAGATGACTCGGTTCTGCACATCACCTTCAGGTGACACGATGATCACCAGCAAACGGCGCTCCGATAGCCTCAGAAACTCGATGTGGCGGAACACGGAACTGCGCCGCGGGGCCATCACGACGCCAACGAACTGAGACAGGTTCGACAAAAGCTGCGCCGCATTGGCGATCACCTTCTGGGGTTGCTCCGGCGGCAGTTCCAGCGTCGGCAAAGCGTCCCGCTGCACTGTCAGCATCGTGTCCACAAACAGCCGATAGCCGCGCACGGTAGGGATGCGTCCCGCGGAAGTGTGCGGGCTGACGATCAGCCCCAACTCCTCCAGATCCGCCATCACGTTGCGTATCGTGGCAGGTGAGAGGTCAAGCCCAGACGCCCTCGACAAGGTGCGCGACCCCACCGGCTGTCCTTCAGCGATGTAGCGCTCGACCAGAGCTTTGAGCAACAACTTGGCGCGGTCATCGAGCATGGATTCATTTTAATGATGTAATTTCGCGATGCCCCCTCTATTCCGACGCGTCGCACTCATCGGGAAATACCAGCCAGTTGCAGCCGGTGGCACCGCCCGCAGCGCTGTCGACACACTGGACCATATCGCGCACTTCCTCATGGACCAAGGCTGCGAGGTTGTGCTCGAAGCCGAGACGGCGGCGAATACTGGCCTCCCCCACTACCCAGTGGCAGACGTGGACGGCATCGGCCGAGAGTGTGATTTGGGCTTGGTTGTCGGCGGTGATGGCACCATGCTGGGCATTGCCCGCCGGCTTGCTCGCCATGGAACCCCGCTGATTGGAATCAACCAAGGCCGTCTCGGGTTCATCACAGACATTCCCCTTGACGGCTTCGCCGCGATATTGCCGCCGATGCTGCACGGTGAGTATGAGGAGGAATCCAGACCCCTGATGCGTGCGCACGTGGTGCGCGATGGCGAGGTCGTCTTCGAGGCCTTGGCCATGAACGACGTGGTCGTCAATCGTGGCGCGACCTCCGGCATGGTGGAACTGCGTGTGGAAGTGGGCGGGCAACTACTGGCCAATCAACGCGCTGACGGGCTGATCGTCGCATCGCCGACCGGTTCCACAGCATACGCATTGTCGGCGGGTGGCCCCATGCTGCATCCGTCGATACCCGGCTGGGTACTGGTCCCGATCGCGCCACATACCTTGTCCAATCGGCCGATCGTGCTCTCCGATGCTATGGAGGTTGCTATCGAAATTGTGAGCGGCCGAGATGTGAGCGCCAATTTCGATATGCAATCACTTGCATCCTTGCTGCACGGTGATCGAATTCATGTCACGCGGTCCGACTACTGCGTGCGTTTTTTACACCCGCGCGGCTGGAACTACTTCGCCACGTTGCGAAAAAAGCTGCGCTGGAATGAAGGAGGATCTTGATCGTGGCGCTGCGACGCATCGAACTGCGCGACTTCGTCATTGTGGAAAGGCTCAGCCTGGAACTGCAGCCAGGATTCACCGCCTTGACCGGAGAAACCGGCGCAGGCAAATCGATCCTCATTGACGCGCTGCAATTGGCACTTGGCGCGCGCGCAGATGCAGGTGTGGTGCGCGATGGTGCTGAGCGCGCCGACATCGCAGCCGAGTTCGATACGCCTACAGGTCTCGCACCATGGTTGGAAGATGCGGGCTTTGACCGGACCGAAACCACCCTCGTTCGCCGAAGCATTGACCGTCAGGGGCGCAGCCGCGCATGGATTAACGGCAGCGCAGCCACCGCGGCTCAGCTGCGCGAACTGGGCGAGCAGATGCTCGATGTGCACGGCCAGCATGCCTGGCAAAGCCTGGTGCGGCCCGATGCGATTGCGGCACTGCTCGATGCTTATGCCAAGGTGTCAACAACCGAGGTGCAGCAGGCCTGGAGGGCATGGCGCTTGGCAGAGCGAACGCTGCAAGAGGCCCGACAGTCGCAAGAGCATTTGCAGATCGAACGAGAGCGTCTGCAGTGGCAGATCAAGGACATGGAAAAGCTGGCCCCGCGTTTGGACGAGTGGGACGAATTGCACAACGTCCACCAGCGTCTGCTGAACGCCCAGGGGCTCCTGGATACCGCCCAGCAAGCGCATGCCGCACTTGCAGGAGACGAGAGTGCCGGCGCTCGCTACTCGCTCCATCAGGCTCGAACCCTGCTGGACCACTATCGATCCGTGGAGCCAGAATTTTCGGGGTTGCTGGATCTTCTCGACTCGGCCACCGTCCAGGTCGACGAGGTGGTTCGCAGCCTGCAAAGCTACTCACGTCATGTTGAGCTGGACCCAGCCCGGCTGGAAGAACTGGACAACCGCGTCGCCCAATGGCTGAGCCTGTCGCGACGCTATCGCCGCGAGCCGCAGGAGCTGCCGATGCTGCTGGAACAATGGCGCGTGGAACTGGCCCGGCTTGATTCCGCCGTAGACCTTGAAGGTCTGCAGCGCGAGGCCCAGCGAACCGAAAACCGCTACCGCGACGCCGCAAAACGCATCAGCCAACAGCGCAAGAAAGCCGTACCCGCCCTGTCACGCGATGTGACCCTGGCCATGCAGGAGCTTGGCATGCCAGGAGGCGTCTTTACGGTGACGCTGGAGGCGGCCGAAACGCCTACGTCCATGGGGCTAGACGCCATCGGCTTTCTTGTCGCCGGGCATCCTGGCGCGACACCACGGCCTATTTCCAAGGTGGCGTCCGGTGGCGAGCTGTCCCGAATTTCTCTCGCCATCGCAGTCACGACCAGCCAGCTGGGGTCCATCCCTACGCTCATCTTTGACGAGGTGGATTCTGGTGTTGGTGGAGCTGTCGCCGACACCGTCGGCAAGCTGTTGCGACGCCTTGGGGAAGACCGCCAGGTTCTGGCGGTGACCCATCTGCCGCAGGTTGCGGCCCGCGCGCACCATCATCTTCTGGTCGAGAAGAGCCGCGGGAAGACGACCACCAGTCAGGTGCGACCACTGCCCACAGCCGACAGGGTGCGAGAGCTTGCCCGCATGCTAGGCGGCGAGAAGATCACGGACACCTCACTCGCGCACGCCAGCGAGCTGCTCGATGCGGCAGCCCTGATCCAAGGCACGCCATGAACACAAGTCTTGAACTGGTGCTGATCACCGGCATGTCGGGTTCCGGCAAGTCGGTGGCACTGCATGCGCTGGAGGACGCTGGCTACTATTGCGTGGACAACCTTCCGCCAGAGTTGCTTGCGTCGTTCGTATCGCTGGAGCACCGGCATCACGGCAACCGCGTCGCGATCGCTATGGATGTGCGCAGCGCCACATCATTGCCACTGGTGCCCAAGGAACTACATCGCCTGCGCGCCCAAGGCACAGTCGTTCACTCGCTGTTTCTTGATGCCACGACCGACACCCTGGTGCGACGATTTTCGGAAACCCGCCGCAGGCACCCACTGTCGCACGACGACCTGCATCAGCAACGGTTGGCCCTGACACAAACCATTGAGCTGGAACGAGAACTGCTGTCCGATCTGCGCGAGCTGTCTCATGTGATCGACACCAGCAACATACGGGCCTCCCAGTTGCAGGGCTACGTCAAGAAGCTCATGACCGCACAGCCTGGGCAGCTCACGCTGGTGTTTCAGTCATTCGCCTTCAAGCGCGGCATTCCGGTCGACGCAGACTATGTATTCGATGTCCGCATGCTGCCGAATCCCCATTACGAACCCGCCTTGCGACCACTCACAGGGCTCGACGCTCCAGTGGCAGAGTTTCTGCAGGCCCAACCAGAAGTCAGGCTGATGAAAGAGCACATTGCCCAGTTCCTGGGCCACTGGCTACAGCCGCTGGAGAGCAACCACCGGAGTTACGTTACCGTGGCGATCGGTTGCACAGGAGGGCAGCACCGGTCGGTTTTTCTGGTCGAAGCCCTCGCCCGGGAATTTCATTCTCGATGGACGACGTTGCGCAGACACCGCGAACTGGATCAACGCTGAGCAGTCGCCGTCCGCCAAAGCAGTGCCTCTACTGCATCTGAAAGCTGAGGAGACAAAGGCGCTGCAGCCTCTACATCTCGAGAGAATGGTTCTGCAGCACACCGCGCAGCGGTGCTGGCATTCCAAGGCTGCGCCATTCGTGCACGGCATGCCACCGCCCATCGAGCCCAGGTAACCGGCTCAAGTCTGGCCAGCGCACGACCACCGTGTGCAGATGCAGTTCCCGGTGGGTAAGCTGGTGCACCAACACCGGCGCAGTGCGCTCAACCGAGCCGGTACCGACTGCCCGCGCGCACCACGCGTCGGCCTCTGCAGCCGAACGCACCACTGGCGGACAATGGAGCCCGCCCCAGATACCTCGGCTCGGCCGCCGCTCCAGCCAAAGACTTTGATCAGGCCCCCAGCAGACCAGCAACCACCATGGCTCGCTTCGGCGCTGGACTGCCCGCGTCCTCACCGGATATCGCTCAGCGTCTCCGGCGCCCGCCGCGCGGCAATCAGACTGCAAGGGGCAAGTGTCACAGCGGGGTTGCCTGGGGGTGCAAATCTGAGCCCCCAGATCCATCAGACCTTGGGTGTAGCGCGGCATGGCTGTCTCAAGACTCACTTGCGGCAGCAGTTGCTCCGCCGCAGCCCACAGGTGCCGCTCGTGCCGCGGCTGGGCCAAGTCTTCGCCATAGGCCAGATAGCGGGTGAGCACCCTGCGTACGTTGGCATCCAAAATCGGCACGCGGTGGCTGAAACAAAAGGCCGCAATGGCGCCGGCCGTGGATCGTCCAATGCCAGGCAACGCAGTCAACTGTTCGACCGACTCAGGGAATCGTCCGGCATGCCGCACCACAACCATCTGCGCACAGCGATGGAGGTTGCGAGCCCTGCTGTAGTAGCCTAGGCCCGCCCAGAGCGATAGCACCTCATCCTCCTGCGCCGCGGCCAGCGAAGCGACATCGGGGAAACGCTCTAAAAACCGAGCGTAGTATCCAAGCACCGTTTGCACCTGGGTCTGTTGCAGCATGATCTCTGACAACCAAACCCGGTAGGGGTCACGTGTGTTTTGCCACGGGAGGTGGTTGCGACCGTGGCGCGACTGCCAGACGACCACCCGTTCGGCCATCGGGGGCGTTGCCGCAAGATTCATGCGGTTTCAGCTTCGCTCATGGCTTGGGGCATCGCGACAAGTTGCCCGGTAAGTTCCTGCAGACGCTTCTCGATCCAGCCCAACTGCTCTTCCGACGCCTCAATCTCTGTGATTCGCTCCACAAGGCCCGTAGCCGCTTGCTGGATACGGTCTACCGCTTCGATACGACGCGAGAAGCTTCGCCGCCGCTCGCGCAGTTGCGCGTCCAACTGTGCGGTGGCTGACTTGCTCCAGAGCTCCAAATCGTTGGCGGCAGACTCATACACCGTCCGCAGCCGCGTAGCGAGCGCGCGAACCAAACGCTGAGCGAACTCTGGCTGCGCCAGCTTGATCGCGTTGCCGACACCCAGATACTGAACGTGGCTTTGCTCGATCAATGCCAGTTCCTGCTGGTAACTCTCCAGCTGCGGCGCTGCAGGGACTTGGAGCGAGAAACCGAATTCGGCATTGAGTTGACGGAACGTTCCGCTCAGCATGGCATGAATCTCACCACCAGAGGCCACTGCTTGGTCCAGCGTAGTGCGAAGGCGGTCGAAGGTCTGAAGGTAGATCTTCTTGGCGCCCAACTTCAGTCCGCCCTGCTGCAACGCATGCGCCAGTTCAGACAACTCCGCCTTCAAGGCTTTCGACCCGAGCTGCGCGAACACATCCTTCAACAACTTGAGGTGAACCGCACGCAGGGCCTGGATCTTGGTAGTGCTCAGGTCGAACTCGCGCTGCTCCTGCTCAATGCGTGCGCGCATCGCGTCGATCACGGACGCATTCTTGCCCCGCAGGCTGCGCAACTCCGCCATCTGGTCGTCGAGGTCCCGCCGCCGGATGTTGATCACACGCCCCGTCTCTGCACGCAAGCCGGCCACACCGGAAGAGACAGCCGCCCGCAGGATTTCTTGCCGTTGGCTCATCACCCGTTGGGCAAGCGCATCTTCCAAGGCCGGCAAGCCGCTGGATTCCAGCAGGACGTCGTCGCAATTGATTTTGGCGACCAGACCCTTTTGCGCGGAGACCGCGATCACGCGCTCCAGGGGAACGCCCAGCATTTCAGCCGACGTCACTCGCTGGCGCTCAAGCTGAAGCTCCACCTGCTCGGGGGAACTGAGGTCGTCCCAGAGGGTATCGATCTTGTTCAGGACGACCAGACGGGCAGCCGCATCGCCGCTGGCCGTGGCCAGGTGCTCACGCCATATCGACAGATCGGAGCGCGTCACGCCCGTATCGGCCCCCAGGATGAACACCACGGCATGGGCCTGGGGAATCAGGTTCACCGTCAGCTCGGGTTCTGCCCCCACCGCGTTCAATCCTGGCGTGTCGAGAATTACCAGCCCCTGCTTGAGCAATGGATGCGGCACGTTGATGAGAGCATGCCGCCACATCGGTACCTCGACCAGACCATCGGGTCCGAGCACGGGGTTTTCATCAGGCATGTCGTCGTGCCAGAAACCAAGCGCACGCGCCTTCTCCTGGCTGACGCGCAGTACCTCGGATACCTTCTCCAAGGACCGGGCCAGTTGGTCGGCATCTTGGACATCCAGCGGGATCTCGAGCCAGCGATCATGTCGACTGCGCCAATCCGCCAGCCCAAGCGGCTGCAGCCGAGTCTCAATTGGCAGCAAACGCAGGCTGGGAGCACGCTCCGCGTCGTAACCGAGCTCCGTGGGGCACATCGTGGTACGCCCAGCGCTTGCCGGCATGATTCTTCGCCCGTAATCGGCAAAAAAGATCGCGTTGATGAGCTCAGACTTACCGCGCGAAAACTCTGCAACGAAGGCCACCGTGACTTTGTCGCTGCGCACCTGCGCTTCCAGGCGCTGCAATCGCTCCTGCACCGCCGCGTCCATCAGTTCGTGGGATGACATCCACTCGCCAAGCTGCTTGAGCTGCTGGGCGAACGCACGGCGCCAAGCACCGTGCTGGTCAAACTGTTCGTTGAATGAAGGTCCCACGTGATTCCTGTGATCGGCTGGTGCGGCAGGCACTGGCCTGCGATCAAAATATAGCATTGGCTCCCGGAATGCGATTGTCAGGCTCCAGCCGGAAAAACAACAGCCACAACAGCCGCCCGGGACGCCTTACCGCTGACAGATCGCACAAAAGTAGGTGCTGCGCTGCGCCTGTTGCATGACCTTGATGGCTGTTCCGCACACACGACACGGAGCCCCTGCTCGCCCGTACACCATGGTTTGCGTCTGGAAATGACCCAGCGTACCGTCCACGCTGGCGAAATCCCTGAGCGAGCTTCCGCCAGCAGCCAAGGCCTGAAGCAAGACCGCACGGATCGCGGCATGCAAACGGATCACCCGAGCCATGCCGATGCGGTCTGAACGGGACGTGGGGCGAATACCCGCCCTGAAAAGGGCCTCGCACGCGTAGATATTGCCGACACCCACCACCACCCGCCCTGCGAGCAGCAGTTGCTTGACCGGCGCCCGGGTTGCGCGCAGTCCGCGCCACAAAGCTTGAACCGTGAATTCGTCTGACAGAGGCTCCACCCCCCAAGCACCGAGCAATTTATCCGCCAGCGGATCCTCCGGAGAGCGGATCCACACCACTGCGCCAAAGCGCCGCGGATCGTGTAAGCGCAGCAGTCCGGAACACAACACCAAGTCGAAATGGTCGTGCGGACCCGGCGCAGCCCGCTCCCGGTGGAACTGCAAGCTGCCCGACATGCCCAGATGAATGAGCAGCAGCCCCTCGTCCAGCTCCAACAACAGGTACTTGGCTCGCCGTCTGACAGCCTTGATGCTACTCCCGACCAGGCTGGAAGGCTCACACGACAAGGGCCAGCGCAGCGGCTTTCCCAGGCGCACATCGCGGATGATTTGCCCCACCACGAGGGGCTCAACACTGCGGCGCGTGACTTCAACCTCGGGCAACTCTGGCATGAATGTACAGGTAGAAATGTCGGGACGGGGGCTTGGATTATTATGGTTCGATGCCTTCGCCACTCTGCCCTCGAACACGTTCCCTTGGCTTGCTTCTGGCTTTGTCCAGCACCTGCGCGGTCACCTGGTCACAGGCGACTCCCCAGCCAAACCCCGCGGTGGTGTCGCATCCTCAACTCGATGGCGAGCTGTTTTACGAACTGGTGGTGAGCGAAATGAGTGCGCGCCAAGGCGATGCCATCACCGGTTATGCACTCATGCTGGAGGCAGCACGGCGGCTGCGGTCCGATCAGTTGTTTCAGCGGGCGACCGAGATAGCACTCCAGGGACGCTCGGGCGACCAAGCTTTGGTGGCCGCACGCGCATGGAAAAGTACGCTCCCGCAATCCCGCGAGGCCAACCGGTATCTGCTGCAAATCTTGGTGGCCCTGAACCGTATCACTGACACACCGGAACTGCTGCGTCAGGAATTGGCTGCCACCCAACCGCGCGCACGTGCAGCCGCAATTCAGGCTATTCCCCAACTGTTCGGCCGTGTGAGCGACAAGGCACTTGCTGCGCGCATTACGGAGCAGGCCTTGGCAGATGAGCTGGTACACCCAGCCCAAGGCCCCGTGGCATGGGCTACCGTGGGCCGGATGCGCCTGGCCGCAGGTGACCGCACCGGCGCCGAGCAGGCAGCGCTGCAGGCACTGTCCCAAGACCGGCACCAGGAGGCGGCAATCCGTTTCGCGCTCGACCTGCTGGAAGAGGGCGTGGGCAGCATGCAAACGCCTGTCAGCGAGCATGCAGCCTCCGCCCAGGCGACGCCTGATTTCCGGCTGGCCTATTCACGTGTACTGCTTGGCAGCCAGCGCTACAGCGAAGCCCGTCAGCAACTCGAAATCGCCACACGCGACCGACCCGATGCCCCCGAGCCGTGGCTGATACTGGCCACGCTGCAGTTGCAGGAGCGTCAATGGGACGCCGCTCAGACGTCGACAGACCGCTTTCTGGCGCTTGCATCCGGCGGCGGCGCCGCAACGGGCTCGGCACGGGCCGACGGTCCGCAACGGCTGCTGACGCAGGCTTATCTGGTCCAGGCACAAATCGCCGAGCAGCGGAATGATCTGGTGGGCGCCGCGCGATGGCTGGACCGCATCGAGGATGCGCAGGAACTTACCAGCGTACAAACCCGACGCGCCTCGATCCTGGCCCGGCAAGGCCGCATCGACGAGGCCCGCGCCCTGCTGCAGAAGCTTCCTGCCGCAACCGATGCGGAACGCCGCATGCGCCTGCTGGCAGAAGTCCAGCTTCTTCGCGATCACAAGCGCTATCAGGAAGCGTACGACGCCCAGAGCAAGCTGGCAGCGCTGGCCCCCGAGGATGACGACGTGCTCTACGAACTGGCCATGTTGGCTGAAAAGACCGGGAAACCGGAGCGCATGGAGTCGCTGCTGAGAAACATCATTGCAAGAGACCCACGCAACCACCATGCGTACAACGCGCTCGGATACTCCCTGGCAGACCGTGGCGAGCGGCTGCCCGAGGCGCGCGAGCTGATCCTCAAGGCGCTGGAACTGGCGCCGGGCGATCCGTTCATCACCGACAGCCTGGGCTGGGTCGAGTACCGGATGGGCAATCTTGCGGAGGCCAGAAAGTGGCTGCAGCAAGCATTCGAGAAGCGCTCTGATGCCGAGATCGCGGCCCATCTGGGCGAGGTGCTCTGGAAATCCGGCGAGCGCGACCAGGCCCTGAGCGTCTGGCGCAAAGGCCTTGAAATCGGCCCCGACAACGAGACCTTGCGTGAAACGCTGAAAAGGCTCGGAGCACAGCTTTGAGGGCGGCCCCTCAAACGGCCGCGCTCTGGACAAGGCGGCGATGGGGCGTGGGCCTCACAGGCTCGTTGGTGGCGATCGCAACGGTGGGTTGTGCCTCGCCCGCTCGCATGGAACGACAGCCGTCTTCCTGGTCTGGCCGCCTGGCCATTCAGGTGGACGACCCCTCCGTGCCTTCTTTTGCTGCGGCCTTTGAACTGGAAGGCTCTGCCATTCGAGGCACGTTGCGCCTTCTGAGCCCTCTGGGCACCGTGCTGGGTCAGGCCGGCTGGAACCCCGACGGCGCTGAGTTGAGCACGGGCGGCACCAGAGAAACCGCCCAGTCGCTGGACGCTCTTTTGTTGCGCCTGACCGGCACAGCCCTGCCGATCGCAGCGCTTTTCGACTGGCTCCAGGGACAGGCCACCAGCGTCCCAGGCTGGCGGCTGGAACAACTCGACCCGGAGGCTGGGCGGATCGTCGCGCTCCGCGAGCAGCCTCTACCGCGCGTCAGCTTGCGCATTGCTTTATCGCCTTGAGCCCCCTCGTTCCATGCGCACCCTCTACGACGTTCCTGCCCCCGCAAAGCTCAACCTGTTTCTGCACATCACGGGGCGCCGCCATGACGGCTACCACCTGCTGCAGTCGGTGTTCATGCTGATCGACTGGTGTGACCTGCTGGACTTTGACATTCGTTCGGACGGTCAAATCAGCCGGGAGGATCTCGAAGGCTCGGTGCCTTGTGACGATCTGTGCACCCGGGCGGCCCGCCTGCTGCAGACCCGGACAGCTTGCCCTCGGGGCGTTCACATTGGTCTGCGCAAGCGGCTGCCAGCCCAGGCCGGGATGGGAGGGGGCTCTTCTGATGCAGCCTCCACCCTGCTCGCACTCAACCGCTTGTGGGGACTGCAGCTCCCCCTGCCCACCCTGCTCGAACTGGGCTTGCAGCTCGGCGCTGATGTGCCTTTTTTTCTACAAGGACGCAATGCGTGGGTCGAGGGCATCGGCGAAAAGATCACCCCGCTTTCGGGAGCGGCCGCATTGCCCCCACAGCGTTGGATCGTGGTCAAACCCACTGCCGGGCTCGATACGAGCCGCATTTTTTCGGCGCCCAATTTGAAACGCGACACAAACAGTGCTACAATCGCAGGCTTTGCTGCAGCACACTACGACTTTGGTCGTAACGACCTGCAGCCCGTTGCACAAGCCTTGTGCCCCGACGTTACAACAGCCCTTGATTGGCTTGAGTTGCGCGGACTTCAGGGGAGGATGACGGGCTCTGGAAGTGCAGTGTTTGCACGCATTTCGCACGATTGGACTGCTGGCAACATTCCGGATGGATGGCAGGTAAAAACGTGCGATAATCTAGGTCTTCATCCACTTGCAGGATGGGCGCCAGAAAAGATTCAAGGTTAGCTGTCTGCGACAGCTAACCTGTGTAGGGGAGTCGCCAAGTTGGTTAAGGCACCGGATTTTGATTCCGGCATGCGAGGGTTCGAGTCCTTCCTCCCCTGCCAAATTTCTCACCGCGTACGGGCCATTTTCTAGACCGCTGGGGCGCTCATGCAAGCCAACCAACCTGACTTCATGCTGTTCACCGGCAATGCCAACCCTGGCATGGCGTCGGAAATCGCGCAGCACCTCGGAACGCACCTCGGCGCTGCCGACGTGGGTCGCTTCTCGGACGGTGAAGTCACCGTTGAAATCAAGCAAAACGTCCGTGCCCGCGACGTGTTCGTCGTGCAGTCCACCTGCGCGCCGACCAACGAAAACCTGATGGAACTGCTGATCATGGTCGATGCGCTCAAGCGCGCCTCGGCCGAGCGGATCAGCGCCGTGATTCCCTACTTCGGCTACGCCCGCCAAGACCGCCGCCCGCGCTCCACGCGCGTGCCGATTTCGGCCAAGGTGGTGGCCAACATGCTGCAGGCTGTGGGCGTGGCCCGCGTGCTGACCAT
Organism: Acidovorax lacteus; assembly: GCF_039540375.1. Lineage (NCBI taxonomy): Bacteria > Pseudomonadati > Pseudomonadota > Betaproteobacteria > Burkholderiales > Comamonadaceae > Acidovorax > Acidovorax lacteus. Next base: position 145,236 of record NZ_BAABEX010000011.1, on the reverse strand, counting down.
GGACCTGCATGCCGACCAGATCCAGGGCTTCTTCGACATTCCGGTGGACAACATCTATGCGTCTCCGGTGCTGCTGGGCGATCTGCGCCAGAAGCAGTACGAAGACCTGATCGTGGTCTCGCCCGATGTGGGCGGTGTGGTGCGCGCCCGTGCGCTGGCCAAGCAGCTCGGCTGCGATCTGGCCATCATCGACAAGCGCCGCCCCAAGGCCAACGTGTCAGAAGTCATGCACGTGATCGGCGAAATCGAAGGCCGCAACTGCGTGATCATGGACGACATGATCGACACCGCAGGCACGCTGGTGAAGGCGGCCGAAGTGCTCAAGGAGCGCGGTGCCAAGAACGTGTACGCCTATTGCACCCACCCGATCTTCTCGGGTCCGGCCATCGAGCGCATTGCCAAGGGCACGGCGCTGGATGAAGTGGTGGTGACCAATACCATTCCGCTGAGCGACAACGCCCGCGGATGCTCCAAGATTCGCCAGCTCTCCGTGGCACCGCTGATCGCCGAGACGATCCAGCGCATTGCCAAGGGCGAGTCGGTGATGAGCCTGTTCTCGGAGTGAACGCCCAGCCGCTGCGGCGGCCAGGTGCGCCCGCCTCCTTCGGGAGGCGTGTGTTTTTCTGAGAACCACCTGTGGCAGTGCTGTTGAACGGCCTGCCTTTTTGAAACCGGGTTCGACTGGTCGCGGTCGGCCTCTTGAGGAGTCAGTTATGCAATTCGTCGCTTTTGAGCGCGCCAAGCAGGGTACGGGTGCGAGCCGCCGTCTGCGCAACGGGGGCAAGACCCCTGGCATCGTCTATGGTGGCGCAGCCGCCCCCCAGCTGATCGAAGTCGATCACAACGCACTGTGGCATGCGCTGAAGAAGGAAGCCTTCCATTCGAGCGTGCTCGACATGGAACTGGCCGGCCAGACCAGCAAGGTGCTGCTGCGTGACGTGCAATACCACCCGTTCAAGCAGCTCGTGCTGCACGTGGACTTTCAGCGCGTGGACGAGAAGACCAAGCTGCACATGAAGGTGCCGCTGCACTTCAGCGGCGCTGAAGAGTCGCCCGCCGTGAAGGTGGACAAGTGCATGGTGAACCCCATCGTGAACGAACTGGACGTGAGCTGCCTGCCGTCCGACCTGCCCGAGTTCATCGCTGTGGACCTGAGCAAGCTCGAAAAGGGCTCGTCGCTGCACCTGAAGGACATCAAGCTGCCCAAGGGCGTGACCGCCGTGGTGCGTGGCAGCCAGAAGAACCCGGCCCTGGTGGCTGTGGTGCCCCCGGCCGTGGAAGTGGAAGCCGCACCGGCTGCCCCCGCTGCCGACGCCAAGGGCAAGAAGGGCAAGAAGTAATTCTTGCCGTCTGCCGCCCGCCTCTCGGGGCGGGTGCAACACGCTCAAGGCCCACTTCGGTGGGCCTTTTGTTTGGGGCTTTCGTATGGGGCTTTCGTATGGGGCTTTCGTATGGGGCTTTGGTTTGAGCCGCGCGGTATCTGCCCGGCGTTGGCCGACCCGCGACTCCCAGCAAGGCTCCACAGACCAACCCACCGGCCGCCCCGCAGGTACATGCGTCGGGGCCGCCCGGTCCTCTGCCGTTGCAGTGGGCGCTCCGCATCCGCTGCGACCCCAGCACCCCCTCCTCGATAATCGCGCGCCATGATCAAGCTGTTTGTCGGCCTGGGCAACCCCGGCCCCGAGTACGAGGCCACGCGCCACAACGCAGGCTTCTGGTGGATTGATGCGCTTGCGCGCGAGCTGAAGGTGACGCTGGTGCCCGACCGCGGCTACCACGGCCTGGTGGCGCGTGCCCATGTGAACGGGCAGTCGGTGTGGCTGCTCGAACCGCAGACCTACATGAACCTGTCGGGCAAGTCGGTGGCCGCGCTCGCGCGCTTCTTCAAGATCGCGCCGGAAGAGATCCTGGTGGCGCACGACGAGCTGGACATCGTGCCTGGGCAGGTCAAGCTCAAGCGCGGCGGCGGCCATGCAGGCCACAACGGGCTGCGCGACATCCATGCGCAACTGGGCAGCAGCGACTACTGGCGTCTGCGCATCGGCATCGGGCACCCGGGCGTGAAGTCCGAGGTGGCCAACTGGGTGCTCAAGAAACCCTCGCCCGAGCACCTGCGCCTGATCGAGGACAGCATTTCGCACTCGATGCAGGCGCGCACGGCCTTGCTGGCCGGCAACATGACCGAGGCCACGCACCGCATCCACACCACAGAGCCGCCGCGCCCCAAGCCTCCAAAGCCTGCCGTGCTGCCCAAGCCCTCGCCCGAGGCCAACGGTGCTCCGGGCACGCCCACGGGCGCGCCACACTGAAACGGCCAGTCCATCCTGGGCCTTGGCACGCAGCCGCCCAAGCGCCAGCCCTGACACACCATGCTGCACGGCCGTGGGCCGTTCGATCACGGCGTCAAACGCTACTAATTTGATAGCTGCTCGTGCTTGCCTTTGCTGGCACGGAGGCCCGAAACGCCTGAAATGCCCAGTACGGCGCAGAGGGGCCGGCCGCGCACCCTGCCACGACCGTCGAGAGCCCCAGGCCTGCACTGCACGCGATGCACGCCCTGCACACGCCCGACAGGCCGCGACCGCAAGCGCAGCACTGCGCCATCAGGGCCTTGGTCACCAGGCGGTCTTCTTCGCCCTCCGCCTTCGCCTTGCGCCGCATCCGCCCACGGCGATGCCTCAGGCGGGCTCACCAAACAGGCATCTGCTCTGCATTCAATAGCTGCTCGTGCTTGATTTTGCTGGGCCGGAGCCCCAAAGGGCACTGAAACACGAGGGCTCACGGCCCTGCTCAGCCCTGCGCTGCAGCGCCAGGGGCTGCGGGTGCAGTTTGGCCTTTGGCCGCCTGCAGACGCTGGAACTTCTGCCACAGGGTTTCGCGCGTTTCCACGTGCTGCGGGTTCACCGGAATGCAGGCCACAGGGCAGACCTGCACGCATTGCGGCTCGTCGAAATGGCCCACGCACTCGGTGCATTTGCCGGGGTCGATCTCGTAGATCTCCGGCCCCAGGTAGATGGCCTGGTTCGGGCACTCGGGCTCGCACACATCGCAGTTGATGCACTCGTCCGTGATCATCAAAGCCATGGCTGCTCCGGCGGGCAGAGGGCTACCGACGCAAAGGCGCCGGGGCTCAGGTGTGGACACATACGCGACAACATGCGGTCGATTATCCCCGGCGGGCCGCTGTGCCGCATACGCCACAGGGCCATGCAAGCACCGCATCCATGGTTTTTGCCGTTATGCTGTGTATGCACATTAATTGCACGGCCCGCGGGGGCCTGCGTCCCTCCAAGGTTCTGCCCGGTCGATATCTGCGTCTGTCATGGGTCTTTTTTTCCTCAAACGCCTGCTCACCCTGGTCGTCACCCTGATCGGCGCATCGGTGGTCGTGTTCCTGGTGCTGGAGATCCTGCCGGGCAACGCCGCGCAGATCCTGATGGGGCCCGATGCATCGCCCGAGGCCGTGGCTGCGCTGGCCAGCAAGCTCGGACTCGACCAGCCCGCCACCACGCGCTACTGGCAGTGGGTGAGCGGCCTGGTGGTGGGCGACATGGGCGACAGCTACGCCTACAGCACCCCGGTGCTGGAACTCGTGCTCGAACGCCTGGCGCTCACCGTGCCGCTGGCGCTGATGGCCATGGCCCTGACCACGGTGCTGGCCCTGGCCGCGGGCGTGTATGCCGCGGCGCGCCACAACAAACTGGGCGACGTGGGCGTGATGGGCCTGGCGCAGATCGGGATTGCGATTCCGAACTTCTGGTTCGCCATCCTGCTGATCCTGCTGTTTTCGGTGAAGCTGCAGTGGTTTGCAGCCGGGGGCTTTCCGGGCTGGACGGAAGACGAAGGCGGCGGCCTGTGGGCAGGTCTGCGCGCGCTGCTGCTGCCCGCCATTGCGCTGGCGGTGGTGCAGGCGGCGATCCTGGCGCGCATCACACGTTCGGCCGTGCTCGAAGTGCTGCGTGAGGATTTTGTGCGCACGGCCCGCGCCAAGGGCCTGTCCCAGCGCGCGGCGCTGTGGGGCCATGTGCTGCGCAACGCGCTGATTCCGGTGGTCACGGTGATGGGGCTGCAGTTTGCGAACCTGCTGGCGGGCACCATCGTGGTCGAGAACGTGTTCTATCTGCCCGGCCTGGGCCGGCTGATCTTCCAGTCGATCTCCAACCGCGACCTGATCGTGGTGCGCAACTGCGTGATGCTGCTTGCGGCCATGGTGGTCATCGTCAACTTTGTCGTCGACATCCTGTACGCCGTGATCGATCCGCGCGTCAAGGCCAGCGACATCTGAGAGGCCGAGCCCCCGCATGAGCGCCGCCGCCCTGCCCCCTTCCGTGCCGCCGCCCACCGCGCACCGCGCGCCGGGCTTCTGGCAGCGCGCCGTACGCCACCGCAGCTTTGCCATTGGCGCGGTGCTGTCGCTGCTGCTGGTGCTGGCCGCGGGCCTGTCGTACCTGTGGACACCCTGGTCGCCCTACGAGATGGACCTCACGGCCAAGCTGCAGGGCCCGAGCGAGCGCCACTGGCTGGGCACCGACGCGTTCGGCCGCGACGTGGCCTCGCTGCTGCTGGTGGGGGCGCGCAACTCCATCCTGGTGGGCGTGATCGCGGTGGGCATCGGGCTCACGATCGGCACGGCGCTCGGGCTGCTGGCCTCGGCGCGCCGCGGCTGGGTCGAGGAGCTGATCATGCGGCTGGCCGACTTCACCTTCGCGTTCCCGGCCATCCTCTCGGCCATCATGATGACGGCGGTCTTCGGCGCGGGCATCGTCAACTCCATCATCGCCATCGGCATCTTCAACATTCCCACGTTTGCACGGGTCACGCGCGCCTCGGCCAACGCCGTGTGGGCGCGCGAATACATCATGGCCGCGCAGGCCTGCGGCAAGGGGCGCTGGCGCATCACGCTCGAGCACGTGCTGCCCAACATCCTGTCGGTGCTGATCGTGCAGGCCACGATCCAGTTCGCCATTGCCATCCTGGCCGAAGCGGCACTGTCGTACCTGGGCCTGGGCACGCAGCCCCCGCAGCCCTCGTGGGGGCGCATGCTCAGCGAGGCACAAACGCTGATGTTCCAGGCCCCGCTGCTGGCCGTGTGGCCCGGCGTGGCCATCGCGCTGGCCGTGCTGGGCCTGAACCTGCTGGGCGACGGGCTGCGCGACCTGCTCGATCCTCGCCTGGCCAGAAAAAGATGATCTCCCCTGAGTCGCTTCGCGTATTCCACGGCTCTCCCACAGCTGCGCCGTGCGGGAGGGACACGCCTCCAGTCCTGCGGGGCGGCCCTTCCCCGTTGACACTCACATCGCCAGCGCCCGCGCCCGCCCTGCGGGCCACTCCCACAACGCAACACCATGTCCTTGCTCGAAGTCTCTGACCTGCGCATCCGGCTGCACACGCACCGCGGCCCGGCCGACGCCGTGCGCGGCGTGGGCTTCACCCTGGAGCGCGGCGAAACCCTGGGCCTGATCGGCGAATCGGGCTGTGGCAAGTCGATCACGGCCATGTCGCTCATGGGGCTGCTGCCCGAATCGGCCGAGGTCACGGGCAGCATCCGCTTTGACGGCCACGAAATGGTGGGCCGCAGCGACGCCCAGTGGTGCCAGCTGCGCGGCAACCGCATCGCGATGGTGTTCCAGGAGCCGATGACGGCACTGAACCCCGTGCACACCATCGGCCGCCAGGTGGCCGAGCCGCTGCGCCTGCACCGCGGGCTGTCGGCGGCGCAAGCGCGCACCGAAGCCATCGCGCTGCTCGACCGCGTGGGCATTCCGCACGCTGCCCAGCGCTTTGAGGCGTATCCGCACCAGTTCTCCGGCGGGCAGCGCCAGCGCATCACCATTGCCATGGCCCTGGCCTGCGGGCCCGACCTGCTGATTGCCGACGAGCCCACGACCGCGCTCGACGTGACCATCCAGCAGCAGATCCTCGATCTCATCAGCGACCTGGTGGCCGAGCGCAACATGGCGATGATCCTGATCTCGCACGACCTGGGCGTGATCTCCCAGAACGTGGACCGCATGATGGTGATGTACGGCGGCATGGTGGTCGAGAGCGGCCCCACGGCGTCGGTGTTCTCAGCCATGGCCCACCCGTACACGCGCGGCCTGTTTGCGGCACGCCCGCACCTGGGCGGCCGCCAGCGGCTGGCCACCATCCCGGGCACGGTGCCCGAACTGGTCGATCTGCCTGCGGGCTGTCCGTTTGCGGGGCGCTGTGCGTTCACGGCGCCCGCCTGCCACTCGGAAGCGCCCCCGCGCACGCTGGTATCGGCCGATGCCGAGGGCGATCACCTGGTGCGTTGCCTGCGGCCCGAGGCCATGGCACCCGCTATGGAAGGAGCCCCCGCATGAGCGCCGAGCCCCCCCAGCAGCCCGTCGAGGCCCCGCTGCTGCGCGTGACCGATCTGGTGCGCGAATACACGCTGCCGCGCGAGCACCTGTTCCGCCCGCCCGCCAAGGTGCAGGCGCTGAACGGTGTGAGCTTCACCATGCCCGCCGGCAAGAGCCTGGGCATCGTGGGCGAGTCGGGCTCGGGCAAGTCCACGCTGGCCCGGCTGGTGATGGCGCTCGACACGCCCACGGCGGGCTCGGTTGAACTGCTCGGGCGCAATCTGCATGCCCTGCCCGCGGCCGAACTGCGGGCCGCACGCCGCGACTTCCAGATGGTGTTCCAGGACCCGTACGGATCGCTCGATCCGCGCCAGACGGTGGAGCGCATCGTCACCGAGCCCCTGCAGGCGCAGGGCGGCAGCACGCGCGCCGACCAGCACGCGCGCGCCGCCGAGGTGCTGGCCCAGGTGGGCCTGCGCCCGCAAGACCTGGGCAAGTACCCGCACGAATTCTCGGGCGGCCAGCGCCAGCGCATTGCGATCGCGCGCGCGCTCATCACCCGGCCGCGCCTGATCGTGGCCGACGAGCCGGTGAGCGCACTCGATGTGTCGGTGCAGGCCCAGGTGCTCAACCTCATGATGGATCTGCAGGCGCAGTTCGGCGTGAGCTACCTGCTCATCAGCCACGACTTGGCGGTGGTCAACCACCTGTGCGACGAGGTGGTGGTGCTGTATCAAGGGCGCATCGTCGAGCGCGGCGCGCCTGCCGAGCTGTTTGCCCACGCCCAGCACCCCTACACCCGTTCACTGGTCAACGCAGTGCCGCAGGTACAGCCCGGACGGGCGCGGGCGCGCAGGCAGGCGGCACTTGCGGCCAAGGCCCCTTCGATGCCCGAGGGCGCCAGCAGCGCAGGGCCAGCGATGGTGTAAAAAGAGGCATCCCCCGCAGCGCGGGTGCGCTGCGGGATTCCGTGGGTTTTTTGTTGTCTGGAGAGATTCGACATGCTCAATCGCCGTACCGTTCTCGCCACCGGCGCCATCGCCGCCGTACCGCTGGCCACCCCGCTGGGCGCGCTGGCCCAGAGCCGCAAGGATGCGGTGGTGCTCGCCATGACCCTGGAGCCCCCGGGTCTCGATCCCACGGCGGGTGCGGCGTCGGCCATCGCCGAGATCGTGCACTACAACGTGTTCGAGGCGCTCACCAAAATCAATCCCGACGGAACGGTCTCGCCCCTGCTGGCCGAGAGCTGGGAAGTCTCGCCCGACCTCAAGACCTACACCTTCAAGCTGCGCCGCGGCGTGAAGTTCCAGAACGGCGAGCCCTTCAATGCGGCGGCCGTGAAGTTCTCGTTCGACCGCGCGGCGGCCGAGAAAAGCACCAACAAGGACAAACGCACCTTCGCCAACCTGACCACGCAGGTGGTGGACGAGCACACCGTGGTGCTGCTCAACAAGGAAATCGACCCGGACCTGCTGTTCCTGCTGGGCCAGGCCACGGCCATCATCGTCGAGCCCAAGAGCGTGGACACCAACGCCACCAAGCCCGTGGGCACGGGCCCGTACCAATTGGCCAACTGGAACAAAGGCTCCTCCGTGGTGCTGACCGCCTGGGACGGCTTCCGTGCGCCAGCCAGCATCAAGATCAAGCGCGCCACGTTCCGCTTCATTGCCGACCCGGCCGCCCAGGTGGCTGCATTGCTGGCGGGCGACGTGGACGCCTTCCCGCGCGTCACACCCCGCAGCGTGGCCCAGTTCAAGACCAATCCGCGCTACCAGGTGGTGGTAAGCGGCTCGCGTGCCAAAACCATCCTGGCGATGAACAACAAGCGCAAGCCGCTCGACGACGTGCGCGTGCGCCGCGCCATTGCCTCGGCCATTGACCGCAAGGCGGTCATCGAAGGCGCAGGCGATGGCTATGGCGCACCGATCGGCAGCCACTACGTGCCCGGCGCTTTTGGCTATGTGGACACCACCGGCATCAACCCGTTCGACATCGAAAAGGGCAAGCGCCTGCTGGCCGAAGCGGGCATCAAGACGCCGCTCGAACTCACGCTCACGCTGCCTCCCCCACCCTACGCCCGCCAAGGCGGCGAGGTGATCGCCGCGCAACTGGCCAAGATCGGCATCGTTGCCAAGATCCAGAACGTGGAATGGGCGCAGTGGCTGTCGGGCACCTATGGCAGCAAGAACTACGACCTGACCATCATTTCGCACGTCGAGCCATTCGACCTGGGCAACTTTGCCAAGCCCGATTACTACTGGGGCTACGAGTCCAAGAAGTTCAACGAGCTGTTCGACAAGATCAAGAACGCCCCGCGCCCGGCCGACCGCGCCAAGCTGCTGGGCGAGGCACAGCGCCTGCTGGCCGAAGACTCGGTGCACGCGTTCCTGTACCAGCCGCAGTGGGTCACGGTGGCCAACAAGAACCTCAAGGGCCTCTGGAAGGACATGCCGATCTTCGTCAACGACCTCTCGTCGCTGTCGTGGTCTTGAAGTGGGGACACCCCCCTGAGCGCCTGCGGCGCATCCCCCCGCTCTCGCAGGACTGCGCCCTGCGGGCAGGGGGACGCAGCTATCGCGGCGGGGCGGTCCTGGCTTGGCTGCACTCGCCTGGTCCGCGCCCCGTGGCACGCGTGGCGAGGGGACACAGGTTCGCTGAATCCTGCGGCCTTCAGCTCCTGCTCTCGCGGCGGGGCCGTCCTGGCCCGGTTGCCCTTGCCTGGGCCGTGCCAGTTGCAGGCAATCCAGGGTCGCGCACAGCGGCCGGGGTTACTGGCGTGCGTGGCAGCGATTTGCTCCTGAATTCATAGCTGCTCGTGCTTGATTAGCAAGCACGAGCGCCCCTTTTTGCTCGTAATCATTGCCTTTGCCCATGACCGCCTTGCACGACCTCAGCGCCCCGGACCTCGTGGCCGCCTACCGCAGCCGCCAGCTCTCACCCGTGGAGGTCATGCAGTCGGTGCTGGATCATGCAGAGCGCTGGGAGCCGCACCTGCAGGCCACCTACCTGCTGCGGCCGGATGCCGCACTGGCGCAGGCCCGCGCCAGCGAGGCCCGCTGGCAGCAAGGCGCACCGCTGGGCCCGGTGGACGGCGTGCCCGTCACCATCAAGGACAATATCGCCACGCAGGGCGATCCCACCCCACTCGGAACCGCTGCCGTGGCCCTCACGCCCGCCGCAGCCGATGCCCCACCGGCTGCGCGCATGCGCGAAGCCGGCGCCCTCCTCTGGGCCAAAACCACCATGCCCGACTACGGCATGCTGTCGTCCGGGCTGTCCACGTTCCACCCGCTGTCGCGCAATCCTTGGGATCTGCGCAAAGGTCCGGGCGGATCGAGTGCCGGCGGCGGTGCCGCGGCCGCCGCGGGCTACGGGCCCTTCCATGTAGGCACCGACATCGGCGGCTCGCTGCGCCTGCCCGCGAGCTGGTGCGGCATCTTCAGCCTCAAGCCCAGCCTGGGGCGGATTCCGATCGATCCGCCCTACACGGGCCGCGCTGCCGGGCCGATGACGCGCACTGTGCAGGACGCCGCGCTGATGATGCAGGTGCTGAGCCAGCCCGATGCGCGCGACACCATGAGCCTGCCGCCCCAGGACATCGCCTGGCACGCCTTCGACCGCGGCACCGAATGGCTGCGCGGTGTGCGCATCGGCCTGCTGCTGGACGCGGGCTGCGGACTGCCGGTGGATGCCGAGGTACGGGATGCCGTCGAGAACGCCGCTCGCCTGTTCGAGCAGGCCGGCGCCGTGGTCGAGCCCATGCAGCCCTTCCTCACCCGTACGATGCTCGACGGCATGGACCACTACTGGCGCATGCGCTCCCATGTGGACCTGCAGGCCCTGCCACCGGCCCAGCGCGACAAGGTCCTGCCCTACATCCGCACCTGGGCCGACTCTGCCGCCAACATGAGCGGCACCGAGGTCTTCCAGGCCAGCCACCAGTTCTACCTCACACGCATTGCCACCGTGCGCGCCTGCAGCGCGTTCGACTACGTGATCTCGCCGGTCGCACCGATCACGGCCTTCCAGGCCGAGTGGCCTTCGCCCACCAACGACCCGCTGCGCCCTCTGGAGCACATTGCCTTCACAGTGCCATTCAACATGTCGGAGCAGCCCGCAGCCTCGGTGCCCTGCGGCTTCAGCCGGGCCGGCCTGCCCATCGGACTGCAGATTGCAGGGCCACGGTTCGACGACCTCGGCGTGCTGCAGATGTCCCGCGCTTTCGAACACCTGCGCGGCCCGATGCGCGCCTGGCCCGAGCCGCCGTCGGCCGCAGCCGCACAATAGGCGCATGGACGCATTTCTTCTCACCTTCCTGGTCGGCTTCTCGTCGGTGCTGGTGCTCAACGCACGCGAGCAGCGCCAGCGCATTGCGCGGCTGGCACAGTACCTGGCCCCGTACCAGATCGAACGCCTGATGGAAGGCCTGACCGAAGGCTACCTGCGCGCAATGGGAGAAAAGGACGCAGAGCGCAGCCAGCAGATCTGGCGCCTGCTGACCACCAGCGAGGTGCAGCTGAGCGAGCAGCTCACCCGCCTGGCCAAAGACTTCGCACAGACGCCCGAGCCCGAAGCCCGTGTGAGCCGCTGGCCCTTTGCCCTGCCCTATGCCACCCGCCTGGCACCCGCAGCCACCTTTGACATGCGACGTGCCCTGGCGGTGCACGCCGAAGGCGTATCCCGTGCGATGGCCAACACAGCCGGGCTGAGCACCCGCGACCGCGCCTACACCATCTCGGCCGAACTGCTGCTGCTGCAGCACACGTGCCACTGGTACTGCAAGTCCCGCACGGTGGCCAGCGCGCGCATGCTGGCGCGGCACCAGACGCCGTACCCGCAACTGGTGGCGTCGGTATCGCCCGCCACGCGCGAGGCCTATCTGGCACTCACCCGCTCGCAGTAGCGCCGCAGCCTCTTTCATCACTGCCCCGCCATGCCGATCTCCACCACCGACAGCCTGGGCAACGCCCTCACGCTCCACGACACCGCCAGCGTGGACCGGGTGAACGATTTCGTCGAAGGCTTCATCGCGAGCGAGGCGCGCGCGGTGCGGGTCCTGGAAGCCGCGGACGACCCGTCGCCCACGGTGCAGGCCTGCTGCGCCGCACTGCACATGTTTGCCGAAACAGGCGACGCCCCCGCGCAGGCTCGGCCCTACATGGAGCGCGCGCTGGCCGGGGCCGCCCACGCAACCGAACGCGAGCAACGCTGGGTCGCAGCCGTGGCAGCCTGGGTGGACGGGGACATCCTGCGCGCCGCAGCCCTGCACGAGGAGCAGGCACGCCTCCATCCGCGCGACCTGGCCTCGGTCAAGCTCGGCCAGTACCACCGTTTCAACCGCGGCGATTCACCCGGCATGCTGCGCATGGCCCTGCTGGCGCGCGATGCTGCCGCCGAAGTGCCCTACCTGCACGGCATGCTGGCCTTTGCCTGGGAGCAGTGCCATCTGCTGGCCGAGGCCGAGGCAGCGGCGCAGCATGCAATCCGCCTGCGCCGCAAGGAGCCCTGGGCCCACCACGCGCTGGCCCATGTGATGCTGACGCAGGGGCGTCTGGTGGAAGGCCTGCAGTTTCTGGAAAGCGTGAACGACACCTGGACCGGGCTCAACTCGTTCATGGTCACGCACAACTGGTGGCACCAGGCCCTGTTTCTGCTCGAACTGGACCGGCATTCCGAGGTGCTGGCGCTGTACGACTCGCAGGTCTGGGGTGTGGCCAAGGATTACTCGCAGGACCAGATCAACGCGGTGTCGCTGCTCGCGCGGCTGGAGCTGGCGGGCGTGGACGTGGGGGGCCGCTGGGCCGATATAGGGCGCCACCTGGCGACGCGCCAACCGGACCATGTGCTGCCATTCCTGGACCTGCAGTACCTCTACGGCCTTGCGCGTGCTGGCTACTGGACCGCAGCGGCCGCACTGCGCGACAGCCTGGCGGCCCATGCGGAGCGGGCCGATGCGGCGCGGGACGGCACGGTCTGGCAACAGGTCTGCCTGCCCGCCGCCGAGGGCCTGTTCGCCCATGCACAAGGCGACTGGGGCGCGGCCGTGCGCCACTTGGGCGTGGCCCTGCCGCGCATGGTCGAGGTGGGGGGCAGTCACGCGCAGCGCGACCTGTTTGAGCAGATCTTTCTGCACGCCCTGCAGTGCAACGGCCAATGGACGGCCGCACAAAACCTCCTGCAGCCCCAGTGCAATGCGCAGCCGCAGTCCCGGCGGCTGGCCCGGCAGGCGGGCGTGGTTTACGCAGCGCTCGGACTGCCTTCGGTGTCGGCCTCGGTCGCCAGCAGTTTGACCTGATCGTAGACCGGCTGCGCGGGCAGATCGGCCAGGTGGCGCGTATCGGCCCACTGCAGCACGCTCCACTGCCCATCCTGCATGCGCACCCGGTTCAGGCCAGCGTTGGGAATGTCACTCACCCGCGGACCGGACAACTCCAGACCCTGGGCCGTGCGCCACACCATGTCGAGCACCCCTCCATGGGTGACCACCAGCACCGTCTGGCCCACATGCCGGGCCGCAATGCGATGCAAGGCGTCCATCACCCGCGCATGGAACTGGCGCGTGGTTTCGCCGCCGGGCATGCCCACATCGGCATCGAAGCGCAGCCACTGCGCCCAGGCGTCGGCATGCTGCTGCTTGATGTCGTCCACGCGCAAGCCATCGACGATGCCAAAGCTCTGCTCGCGCAGCGCCGAGTCGGTCAGCGTTTCCAGCGCCAGCTGTGGCAACAGGGCCTTCTGGGAAGGGGCGGCGGTCTGGCGTGTGCGCAACAGGTCGCTGCACACCAGGTGGTCCACCGCCACGCGTTCGGCAGCCAGGCGCTCTGCAAGGCGCTGGGCCTGCGCCATGCCGGTGGCGTTCAGGGGTACGTCCACATGGCCCTGGAAACGCAGCTCTCGGTTCCAGTCGGTTTCGCCATGGCGGATCAGGATCAGGTCGGTCATGTCCCTGCATCATCGCCGAGCACGGGCCCGCGGGCAAACACTCTGGCGACAGGCGGAACGGCCCGCTATGCGGGCGGGCACCTGCGCCAGCACGGCGCCCCCCCACACACGGGGCAAGGCCACCGGAGCGCGCAGGCAGGCCTTGTCCGCCCATCCGTGCTGTTCAGCGCATGGGCACGATCAGCACCCGGCGACGAGGCTGACAGCCCGGGCCATCGTAGGCCTCGCTGTCGCGCTCCCAACCGGGGCCGGGTGAGGTCTGGGCGCAGACGCGCGCACCGTCCACCAGGCTGCGCCAGTAAAACCACGGGGCGGGCGCGGCTTCGGCCGCGCTGGCGATCAGCAGCCAAGCCAGCGCACCACCGGCCCACCACCCCCCGCCCAATCGTGGGCGCACAGGCGACGACCCGGGGCCGCTGACCGAGCGACGGCAGAGGGGATATGGGGTCTTGAGCATCCTGCTCAGCGTAGCACGCGGCCGGGCACTAGCGCTGCGGCCAGCCTGGCAGGCTGCGCAGGAACGCATCCACCGCCTGGGTGTAGGCACCAGGTTCGCCCAGGCGGGCGTTGATCTCGCTATGGTCCAGCGCCTGCGGCAGCACCTCGACCCGGGTGCCCAGGGTGGCGGCACGGGCCTGCAGGCTCCGCGCCTGCTCACACGACACGCGGCGCGGGCTGGAGCACACAGCCAGCAGCGGTGCGACTCCGGGGCGCCACTGGTGCCAGGGCGACAGGGCCTCCCACTGCGCCGGATCGGCCCCGAAAGGCTCGTCGTACAGGGGCATATGGGGCGCCTGCATGATGCGCGGCACGTCCAGGGCCGCGCTGTCCAGCGCCACGGTGCCGAGCACGGGCAGCGCCGCAGCGGCCGCGGCCAGATCGGTGCGGGCGGCCAGCAAGGCAACGAGGTGCGCCCCGGCCGAGTGGCCCATGGCCACCACGCGCTGCGGATCACCGCCCCAGCGCGCCGCCTCGCGCTGCACCGCGGCCAGCGCCCGCGCCACGTCCTGCAACTGCTCTGCCACCGGCGTACCCGGCAGCAGGCCGTAGTTGGTGGACACCAGCACCAGCCCCTGCTGCGCCACCCAATGCGCGACCTTGTGGGCCACCACCGGGGCGTGGGCTTTGTCGCCCATGCGCCAGGCGCCGCCATGCACCATGAAGACGATGGGCACCACGCCTGCAGGGCTGCGGCCGGGCGGCGGCAGGTACACGTCAAAGCGCTGGCGAGCCCCCGGCCCGTAGGCCACGTCGCGCAGCACCTGCACACCCGCCGGCAAGGCCCGGTCTGCGCGCTCGGCGTGCCGGGCCATCCAGCGCTCGCGCAGCGTGTCCTGGCCCTGCGCCAGCGGTGCGGCCAGCAGCAGCGCGGCCGCGAGCGTAGCGGTGCCGCTGCGCCAGAGCATGTCGCGCAGGCCTGCGCTGCGGTTGGGGGCCCCCTCGGAGACCTTGCAAGTCGTCATCGTCCCTCCGTCCACCGCAGCCACCGGGCCGCGTGCGGCGATTGTGGGAATGCCACGTATCGCCACTGCGCGCACGGCGTTTCCAGACGTAACCACGTGCAAGCCGGGTTCAGGCCGTGACGATCCAGCCTTCCAGCGGATCGACCTCAGCAGGCAGGCCGTAGCGGATGTCGCCCTGCGCATGCTGCCCTGCGGCCCAGGCGGCCTGCAGCAGGCACAGCACCGCGTCGAGAGTATCGCCCATGGGGTCGTCCACCAGCGCGTCGCGCTGGGCATGGCGCAAGCGCAGCCGCAGGCCCAGCCGGGTCTGACCGAGCTCCAGCGCATTCACCAGGTCCTTGCGGGCGATCAGGCGGTCGGGCGTCTGGCGGGCGCGGTCGTCGGCCTTGTAGCTGCGCCGCCCGAGCACTTCGCGCGCAAGCAAGCCGGGGTAGGCCTCCAGCGCCACGCGGCGCGGATCGCCCGTGTGCAGCACCGGCAGGTGCACCCCGGCATCCAGCAAGCGGGGCACGCCCGCATGGAGCATGAAGGCCACTGGCGGGTTGACCCATTTCATCGACGGGCTGGAGCCCGCTGGCGCGTCGGTGGCGCGGTGCGCAAACTTGCCGCCCGCGGGCCGCGCATCACAAAACGCCGCGAACTGCGCACGGATGGCATCGCGCGACAGGCTGCGATAGTGCGCCATGCAGGCCGCCCAGTCGAGCGGCCAGCCCAGCGTGTGCACCAGCTCGCGCGGCAGGCCGAAGGGCAGATCGAATCCGCCCACCCAGTCACCCGGCTGGGCCAGCCAGGCGGCCCAGGCATCCAGCGTTTCAAAGCGTTCAAAACCCAGCAACTGCACCTGCCCGCCCTGCCATTGGCCCAGCGCATGCAGGATGGGTTTGCGACGGCTGGGGCTGCTGCTGAAGTCGCAGCCCAGCAGCAAAGGCGGGGACGAGGGCGTTTCTTGGGCCATGCAGTTCGCTCCAAGCATCAACCGAGCGCCAATGCGGTCACGCCTGCGGCGATGCACACGGCGCCAGCCAGGCGGGCCAGCCGGTCGCCCTCGCCCAGCAGATGACCGCCCAGCAGCGCCGCAAACAGCATGGAGACCTCGCGCGCAGGTGCCACCAGCGACATGGGCGCCTCGCGCATGGCGTACAGCACCAGCACATAGGCCACCGGGCTCACCACGGCCACCAGCAGCGCAAAGCGCCATTGCTGCTGCCACAGGCTGCGCGCCGTGGCGGTGTCGCGCAGCACGGTAGGGGCCAGCACGGCCACGCGCACCAGGTTGCCCATGTAGTCGATGAGGATGGGCGACATGAGCAGCACCTTCACGCCATAGCCGTCCACCACGGTATAGCTGGCAATGAAGCCCCCGGTGACCAGCCCGTAGCCAATGCCTCGGTGCACACGCTCGCGGGCTGCGGGGTCTTGTGCGGCACGCAGCAGGCCCGGGCCGCCCGCAATCAGGAACACTCCACCCACCACTGCGGCGATGCCCAACGCGCCCACCAGCGTGATGCGCTCGCCCAGCAGCAGCACCGCCACCAGCGAGGTCAGCAAGGGCCCGGTGCCGCGCGCCAAGGGGTACACCACCGTCAGGTCGGCCACGCGGTAGCCGCGCAGCAGCGTGACGTAATACACCACATGCAACAGGCCGCTGGCCACCACCAGCGTCCATTCGGCGGCACCCCACAGGGGCACGGCGTCGCGCCCCAGCCACCAGCCCAAGGGCGCCCAGAACAGCATCATGAGCACCGAAGTGAAGAACGCAAAGCGCGCATCGCCCCCGGCCTTTTTGGCCGCGATGTTCCAGCCCGCATGGATGAGGCCGGCCAAAAGGATGAGCGCGAAGGCGGTGGGGGTCACGGGGAATCGACGCGGCTGGAATGCAAAAAGCCGCAGCGTCTTTGGGTACGCTGCGGCTCAAGTACCAGCCACTAGACAGTGGGCGCGATGGGCGTGGCGGGCGGCTTCGGCTTGGGCAGAGGAACGCAGCCACCCTCCGGTGCGGCGGGTACCGCAGGCCCGAGATGGGGCCGCGCAGTCGCCAAGCGCCCCACTGTTCAGGCCCTTCCGATGATGGAGGCGGTGGCCATCAGCTCTTCGAGCAGCGCAAACGACACCTTGCCCGACACGGCGTACGGATCGAGTTCGGGCTTTTCCGAGTACTTGAGCAGGATCGAGTGGTTGATCTTGGAGACGTTGACCTGGCCCATGGTCCAACCGCCGAAGCGGCGCTCAGAGATTTCTTCGTAGTGCAGCAGCACCACATCCTTATGGCGCGCGTCGCGCTGGATGTGGCCGTAGAGTTCGCTCACGGCGCTGCGCCCGCCTTCAATGGCCTGCAGGAAGATACCGCCGCCGTAGCACAGCACGCCGGTGATGCCGCTGCCCGGGTTGTGCTGGCGTGATTGCGTGAGGATGGCTTCGATGGCGGCGGGCGAGGGATCGACCGCGCGGCTGGCATAGAGCAGACGTACCAACATGGTCAGTTCTTTCCGGGAATGAGGGAGAGGAATTCGCGGCGCAGCGCCGGGTCTTTGAGAAACACGCCGCGCATCACCGAGTTGATCATCTTGCTGTCCATGTCGCGCACACCGCGCCAGGACATGCAGAAGTGGCTGGCTTCCATCACGATGGCCAGGCCGTCAGGCTGGGTCTTTTCCATGATGAGGTCGGCCAGTTGCACCACGGCTTCTTCCTGGATCTGGGGGCGGCCCATGATCCAGTCGACCAGGCGCGCGTACTTCGACAGGCCGATCACGTTGGTGTGCTCGTTGGGCATCACGCCGATCCAGATCTTGCCGATCACCGGGCACAGGTGGTGGCTGCACGCGCTGCGCACCGCCAGCGGGCCCACGATCATCAGCTCGTTGAGGTGCTCGGCGTTTGGAAACTCGGTGATCGGCGGCTGGGGCACATAGCGGCCGCGGAACACCTCGCTCAGGTACATCTTGGCCACGCGGCGCGCGGTGTCGTTGGTGTTGTGGTCGCCCTTGGTGTCGATGACCATGCTGTCGAGCACGGCCTTCATCTTGTCCTCGACCTCGTCGAGCAGGCGCTCCAGCTCGCCGGGCTGGATGAAGTCGGAGATGTTGTCGTTGGCATGGAAACGCTTGCGCGCCGCCACGAGCCGTTCGCGGATCTTGACGGAGACGGGCGTGCCCTCGTCCGGGTGTTGTTGCGTCATATCGGCTGCTGTTGGGCTGGACATGGCTGGCATGGTACCAGCGAATCGAGTCCGGCAGACTTCAAGGTTTTTGGGCTGCTCGTGCTTCAAAATCAAGCACGAGCAGCTATCAAATTAATAGCAATCAGACCGGCGGTGGCGGGCGCTGTCAGTAGCGCTTGCCGGTGACCCACAGCGCCAGCCGCATCAGCCCGAAGGCCACACGGTCGAGCAGGCGCTCTCGCCAGGGGCGATGGGCGTAGCTGGCGGGGTCGATGCGGCGGCCCTCGTGCTGCATCGCATGCTCCAGCCGCTGGCGCAGGTCGGCAGCGAAGGCCGCGTCTTCCACCACCACGTTGGCCTCGCGGGCCAGCAGCAGGCTCAGGGGGTCGAGGTTGGACGAACCTACCGTGGCCCAGGGCCGCTCTCCCAGCGCATCGACCACTGCCACCTTGGCATGCAGAAAGCTCGGGGCGTACTCGTAGATCTCGACCCCTGCGGCCAGCAGCGCACCATACACGGGCCGCGCCGCGTGGTACTGCATGAAGTACTCGTAGCGCCCCTGCAGCAGCAGCCGCACGCGCACACCACGCCGCGCCGCAGCCACCAGCGCCCGGCGCAGCCGCCCGCCCGGCAGAAAGTAGGCGTTGGCAATGATGACCTCGTGCTGCGCGGCCCCGATGGCGCGGCGGTACGCCTGCTCGATGCGGGTGCGATGGCGTACGTTGTCACGCAGCAGCAGGGCGGCACGCATGCCGCCGGGTGCGGGCAGCAGCGTGCCATCCACGGCCGCATCGGGTACGGCGGGGTGGTGTTGCCAGGCTGCACGCAGCGAGCGCAGGGCCTGCGGAATCTGGTGGCGGGCCACGTCGCGTACCGTCTGCATGCGCCACCACAGTTGCTCCATGGCCTCGCTTGCCTGCTGCACCAGGCTGCCGGTGATGCACACAGCAAAATCGAGGCGTGGGGCTTCCAGTGCGCCGTGGTTGGGGTCGTGAAAATCGTCCAGCACATTGATGCCGCCACAGAACAGCAGCCGCCCATCCACCACGCACAGCTTGCGGTGCAGCCGACGCCAGCGGTGCGGCAGGAGCAAGCCCAGCGGGCCCAGCCGCGAATACACCCGCACCTGCACGCCTGCGGCCAGCATGCGGGCGGCCCAGGCGGTGGGCAGCGGGCCGGTGCCCACGCCATCCACCACCAGGTGCGTGCGCACGCCCCGCGCTGCGGCACGGATCAGGGCCTCGGCCACGTCGGCACCGCCGTCGGTGCAATCGAAGATGTAGGTCTCGAACTGGATGTCCGAGCGCGCAGCGTCCATGGCGGCCACCAGCGCCGGAAAGAACTCCCGCGTGCCCTGCAGCAACTGCACGGCATGGTCGTCGTGGAACACGGGCGGCGGAGACATGGGTCAGCGGCGAGGCTCGGGCAAGGCGGGCGCTTCGATGACGCCCCACGGCGCCTCTGCGGCGGCAACCGACGTCGGGGGAGAAGCGGTACGAGTGTGGCGCGGCCGCATGACAGCGCTGCGATACCCGGCGGTCACAGGCGGAAGTCCGCAATCAGCGGCAGATGATCCGACATGCGCCACCACACCCGGCCGCGCGGCACGTGCAGCGACAACGGCGTGAGCCCTCGCGCGTACACATGGTCCAGCTGCGCCAGCGGCAGCCGCGCCGGGTAGGTGAAGCTGCGCGGTTCGTCGAATTCATGGAGCCCATACCCCGCCAGCGTGCGCTTGATCTGCTGACCCCAGTCGTTGAAGTCGCCCGCCACCACCAGCGGGCAGTGCGCGGGCACCTCGCGCTCGATGAACTGCTGCAGGCGCTGCACCTGGCGCACCCGGCTGCCCGGGATCAGGCCCAGGTGCACGACGATCACATGCACCGGCCGCCCATGCACCTGCACCTGCACATGCAGCAGCCCGCGCTGCTCGAAGCGGTGGTCGGAGATGTCCTCATGGCCGTGGCCCAGCACCGGCCAGCGTGTGAGCAGCGCATTGCCATGCTCGCCATGCCGGGTCACGGCATTGGTGCGGTACACCGCCTCATACCCCTCGGGGGCCAGAAAGTCGGCCTGTGGCAACTCGGGCCAGGACGCAAAAAAGCGCTCCTCGCGCCGGTGGAGCTTGCGCACCTCCTGCAGGCAGACGATGTCGGCGTCCAGTTGCTCAACCGCCAGACCCAGGTTGTGGATCTCCAGCCGCCGGGCCGGGCCAATGCCTTGCACGCCCTTGTGGATGTTGTAGGTGGCCACCCGCAGGATGTTCTCGTTGTCCATGGTGGAATTGTGCGGCCAAGGCGGCGCATCCGATGCGTTGAAAGTCCTTGCGGGCGCCCGCCCTTCCACCCTGCCAAAAAACGCTTGACGCCGAACAACACGGGGGTGAACCCGCATCGCCGTCCGGCAAAACCCGCTCTACACTAGGGAGATCGACGCTGACTGCGCGCGCCCTCGCGCTTTGTATTCCTGATGGCCACTGCTCCCAACCGCGAACCCGCCGACATGCAGGCGTTGGTGGTCGACAGCAACGCCACCTCGCGCAGCATTCTGGTCGCCCAGTTGCGCGAGTACGGCGTGGGCAAGGTCATGCAGTGCAGCCGCGTGCAGGATGCGCGGGCCCGGCTGGAGCACTCGGTCTTCGACTACGTGCTGTGCGAGCAGTACTTCCAGGAAAGCGGCGCAAGCGGCCAGACGCTGCTGGACGACCTTCGACGCGCTCAGCTGCTGCCCTTTTCCACCGTGTTCTTCATGGTCACGGCCGAGGCCTCGTATGCCGCCGTGGCCGAGGCGGCCGAGTCGGCCCTCGACGGCTACCTGCTCAAGCCCTTCACCCCCAGCGCGCTGTTCGAGCGCCTGAGCATCGCACGGCTGCGCAAGGTGCATCTCAAGCCCATCTTCGATGCCATCGAGGAAGAAGACTACGAGAAGGCGGCCGAGCTGTGCGTCGAGCGCTTTGAATCCCGCCGCCCCTATTGGCTGTACGCGGCCCGCATCGGCACCGAACTGCTTCTGCGCTTGGGCCGCCACGAACAGGCGCGAACGCTGTTTGAAGCCGTGATCGCCGCACGCGCACTGCCCTGGGCCAAACTGGGCGTTGCCCGCACCCAGATGGAAGCCGGCCAGCCCGCCAAAGCCATCGTCACGCTGCAGGGCCTGATCGGTGAAGACCCGAACTTTGCCGATGCCTACGACGTGCTGGGGCGGGCGCAGGTCGAGCTGGGGCATTTCAAGGAAGCCATCGAGACTTACCGCCTCGCCAGCTCGCTGACCCCGGACTCGGTGGTACGGTTGCAAAAGCTGGGCATGATGTCCTACTACATGGGCGACCGGGAAACCGCCACCAAGGTCCTGGCGCGCGCGGTGATCCTGGGCATCGACTCCAAGCTGTTCGACTTCCAGTCGCTGGTGCTGCTGACCTTCTCGTACTTTGCCGAGAACGACCGCAAAGGCATTGAGCGCTGCATTGCCGACTTTGGCCGGATTCTGGAGCGCCATGCCGACAGCCAGCGCGTGGTGCGCTTTGCAGCGGTGGCGCGCACCCTGCAGCTGATCCAGCAACGCCAGTTTTCGCAGGCCGTGGCTGCGGTGCGCGACATGGCCCGCGAGATCCATGCGCCCAGCTTCGACTTTGAAGCCGCCTGCAATCTGGGCAGCCTGCTGGCGGTGCTCGCGTCTACCTCCATTGATCTGTCGGAAGGCGAGAGCTGGGTCCGTGCAATCGGCATGCGCTACGCGAACACGCGCGGCCTTACGGAATTGCTGGCCAACGCCTGCAACATCTACGAGCCGTACGCCGACCTCGTGCGCGGCTGCCTCCCTGCGATCAACAAAACCGCCGAACAGGCCATGGCGCAAAGCCTGGGTGGCGACCCGGAAGGAGCCGTGCGAGGGCTGATCGACGTTGCGCGGGGCAGCCTCAATGCCAAGCTCGCGGACCTGTCGCACCAGTTGCTGGTGCGCAATGAGGCGCGGATTGCCAGTGCCGCTGCCTTGGGCGAAGCGGTGGACCAGGTGCGCCAGCGCTGCGGCACTACGCCAGCACGCGCCATTCTCGGGCAAGACAGTGGCCGGCATCCCGGTGGGCTGGCGCTTCGCGTGCGCACGGCCGCCTCGGCAGCGACGGCGGGCTCCAGCGCTGGCGCAGCCTCTGCGTCGGCCCAGACGGGCTCCGCTGCCGAAACGGCGACTCCCACCGCGCCCGATACGGACACCGCCGCTCCGCTGGACCCGCTCGACGCATTGCGCCTTCGCCCCCTCAGCCGCACCTGAACCATCGCGCCCAATGCACCACCGCGCAGGCCGCACTGTGGCATCAGATCAGCGCGGCGGAAGAAACCTTGGAAGCCATAGACAGGCTTCGGCGTTGGATGCCGAGTAACACAGATCGGCGGCGGCCCGCCAGGGCAGCCATTGCCACGCGACATGCTCACGGGGGTTGAGCTGTACGGCGTGTGCGGTGGGCACAGTCAGTCCGAACACGCGCTCGCGGTTGCGCGTCACCCCGGGCGCATAACGGTGGCGCCACTCGGGCCAGATGTCGTAGACGTTCTCTAGCTGCCAATCCGTGAGCACGCAAGCCGGCGCGAGGGCGTCGATGCCGGTCTCCTCCCAGACCTCGCGCACCGCCGTGTCGCGCAGGGGTTCTTCGGCATGGGCACGGCTGCCCGTCACCGACTGCCAGTGCGCCGCACCGTCGGTGCGCTGGATCAGCAGCACCTCCAGCATCGGCGTGTGGATGACCACCAGCACCGATTCTGGAATCTTGAACGGCCGGGCTGTTGTGCTGTCCGGTGTATCCACGCGTTGCACCATGGCCTTTATCCGCCAGCCGCTGGGCCAGCCCGCGTCCCTGCGGCGGCAGGCGGCATGGTGCGCACGGACATCTGCCGCACCTGGGTCACCAAGGCATTGTGCGCATCCAGAAACGCAGCGGCAATGAGCTTGCCTTCGTTGGTGTTGCTCCAGCCGGCCCCAGCCCCTCCGCCCAGGCGCCCCAACACCAGCCCGCCAACGCCCAGGTCGGTGCTCCGCGCAGCGCCGGTGGCAGCGGCCAACTGCTCGGTGGTTTCGTTGTCGGTCAACAGCAGGGCTGTTTGCGCCTCCTTGAGCTTGACCTGCTCGACCAGGCCCACGAGGCCTGCAATGTCCCGCAGCACGGGGATCATGCCCACCACACCCGCAAGGCCGCGGCCTGCATCGGTTTCACTGAAGGTCAGGCTGGGCGTGAGGGTGAACTGCGCCTCGTAGCCGCGCCCCCCATGCACCGTACCGCCCTGACGCAGTACGCCCTGGGCGCGCAACTCCTGTTCCTGCACGGTGCCGCGCAGGCCTGCCGCCCGATCCACCACACGGAAACAGCCGCTCTGCTGCGCCAGCAGGCGCACCAGCGGTACGGGCGACGCGGGCAACTGGTAACTGGCACCTACCGTATAGCCGTAAGGGTTTTCAGCCAGCGCCACCGTGGCCACTGGGGCGTCGCAACGCACCAGCTCGCGCGCAGCTCCCTGGGCACCTGCCGGGCCGGCAGATCCGGTGACGACCGAACCGCCCTCTCCGAGCACGGTCTTGCCCATGTCGCTGACCTTCTCGCCCACCTTGTCCCCGCATCCCGCAAGCGCGAAGGCGAGCCCCAGCAGCCCCGTGGTTGCCAGACGTCTGCCACGGGGCATGGGGCGGCTGCATGGCCACGGGCTGCGGTGCGGATGCATGGTCTGGCTCCTGGTAGGTCCGGCACGGCCGGCGGGGGTTGCAGCGCGCGATCTTAGAACTTGGCCGAGGCTTCGCGCCCTGCCCTGGCCCGAAAAGCAACAGGCCCTTGCAAGCAAGGGCCTGTGAGAAGCGACCGTGACCGCTGCGCCTGGGCACAGCGGTGGGCAGCAGCGCTTACTGCGCTGGCTGCGGGTTGCGCAGACGGATGTGCAGTTCGCGCAATTGCTTCTCGTCCACGGGCGAGGGGGCCTGGGTGAGCAGATCCTGCGCGCGCTGGGTCTTGGGGAAGGCGATCACGTCGCGAATCGACTCGGCGCCCGTCATCAGCGTGATCAGACGGTCCAGGCCGAAGGCCAGACCACCATGCGGAGGCGCGCCGTACTGCAGGGCGTCCAGCAGGTAGCCGAACTTTGCCTGGGCATCCTCGGGGGTGATCTTGAGGGCGTCAAACACCTTCTTTTGCACGTCGGCGCGGTGGATACGTACCGAACCGCCGCCAAGCTCCCACCCGTTGAGCACCATGTCGTAGGCCTTGGCAATGCACTTGCCAGGGTCTGTCGCCATGAATTCCTCGTGGCCGTCCTTGGGGCTGGTAAACGGATGGTGCACAGCCGTCCAGCGGTCTTCTTCCTCGTCGTACTCGAACATCGGGAAGTCCACCACCCACAGGGGTGCCCAGCGGTCTTCAAACAGACCGGTTCTCTTGCCAAACTCGCTATGGCCAATCTTCAGGCGGAGCGCGCCAATGGCGTCGTTGACGATCTTTTCCTTGTCGGCACCGAAGAACAGCAGGTCACCGTTCTGTGCGCCGGATCGCTTGAGCACCTCGGCCAGCGCAGCATCGTGGATGTTCTTGACGATGGGCGACTGCAGGCCATCACGGCCCTTGGACAGATCGTTGACGCGGATGTAGGCCAGGCCCTTGGCACCGTAGATCTTCACGAACTCGGTGTAGGCATCAATCTCGCCGCGGCTGATTCCACCGTTCTCGGCGGAGCCGCCCGGTACGCGCAACGCCACCACACGGCCGCCCTTCATGTTGGCCGCGCCGGAGAACACCTTGAACTCCACGTCCTTCATCACGTCGGTCAGCTCGGTGAATTCGAGCTTCACGCGCAGGTCGGGTTTGTCGGAGCCGAAGCGGTGCGCCGCCTCCTGGTAGCTCATGATCGGGAACTCGCCCAGATCGACGCCCAGTTGGGTCTGGAACACCTCCGTGATCATGCGCTGAAAGATCGCGCGGATCTCTTCCTCGTTCAGGAACGAGGTTTCGCAGTCGATCTGGGTGAACTCTGGTTGTCGGTCCGCGCGCAGGTCTTCATCGCGGAAGCACTTGGTGATCTGGTAGTAGCGGTCGTAGCCCGCCACCATGAGCATCTGCTTGTAGAGCTGGGGCGACTGAGGCAGCGCGAAGAACTGGCCATCGTGTACGCGGCTGGGAACCAGATAGTCGCGCGCGCCTTCGGGCGTGCTCTTGCCCAGCATGGGGGTTTCGATGTCGATGAAGCCTTCCTTGTCCAGGAAGTTGCGCACCTGGATGGCCGTCTTGTAGCGCAGCATCATGTTGCGCTGCATGTGCGGGCGACGCAGGTCCATCACGCGGTGGGTCAGGCGCGTGGTCTCCGAGAGGTTGTCATCGTCCATCTGGAACGGCGGCGTGACAGACGGGTTGAGCACGTTCAGCTCGTGGCACAGCACCTCGATCTGCCCGCTCTTGAGCTTGTCGTTGGTGGTACCTGCCGGACGCGCACGCACGACGCCCTTGACCTGCACGCAGTACTCGTTGCGCACATCCTCGGCCGTCTTGAACATCTCGGCGCGGTCGGGGTCGCACACCACTTGCACATAGCCTTCGCGGTCGCGCAGGTCGATAAAGATCACCCCGCCGTGGTCGCGGCGGCGGTTGACCCAGCCCGACAGGGTCACGGTTTGGCCCATCAGGGCTTCGGTCACGAGACCGCAATAGTGGGAACGCATGGCCATGGCAAATCATCCTGCGCCGCTCGGGCGCGTTGGCAGTGTTACTTGTTGCTTGGAAGGGAGGCGGGAGCGGCTGGCGATACCACCCCCATGGAGACGATGTACTTGAGCGCCGTGTCCACGCTCATGTCGAGCTCAACGCATTCGCTCTTGCGTACCATCACGAAATAGCCCCCGGTGGGGTTGGGCGTGGTGGGCACGTACACGCTGACGAATTCGTCGCGCAGGTAACTGGAGATCTCACCACCGGGCGATCCGGTGATGAAGGCAATCGTCCACACGCCTTCGCGCGGCCACTGCACCAGCACCGCGGTGCGGAAGGCGTTGCCACTCTCCGAAAAGAGCGTGTCCGACACCTGCTTCACGCTCGAATAGATCGATCGGACCACTGGAATGCGGTGCACCAGCGCATCGCCCCACTGCACCAGCTTTCGCCCAGCGAAGTTGCTGGCGACCGCCCCGACGATCAGCAGGATGGCCAGCGTGAGCAGGACGCCGAAACCCGGCACATGAAAGCCCAGCAGCCGATCCGGATGCCAGGCGTTCGGCAGGATCTGCAGGGTCTGGTCGAGAGTGGTCACGATCCAGTGCAGCACCCAGGCGGTGATCACACCGGGAACGATGACCAGCAGGCCCGTCAGGAGCCACTTGCGCAGGGCAGACATGGAAAAAAGCGGGGAGTCGGGGCGTCAGCGGGAAGCTCAGCCCGTGGTGGACGGGGCAGGAGCAGGTGCGGGAGCCGGGGCCGGGGCTGCGGACGATTCCGATTTCGCCTCTGCGGCCGGTGCTGCCGTGTTGCCGCTGCCACCGCGGAAATCGGTCACATACCAGCCCGATCCCTTGAGCTGGAAACCAGCTGCGGTCACTTGCTTGGAGAAGGACTCCGCACCGCAGGCGGGGCACACCGTCAGGGCTGGATCCGAGATTTTTTGCAGCACATCCTTGGCATGGCCGCAGGCGCCGCATTTGTAGGCATAAATTGGCATGTCGAGAGTGTTGTGAAAGTGCAAAACCCTCAATTATAGGCGGGGCGCCTCGCCCACAAGAGGCGCCCCGCCGCAGTCTCAGGCTGCGCTGCCCTGATAGTGGGTGACATGACCCTTGTGATCAGGCAGCCACTGCGGCGCAAGCGAGCCCGCTACCATGCCCACCAGCGCCGCCAGCACGCCCGCCAGTTGCTGGGGGAACGCCTCGGACAACATGGGGCTGGCCATAAACAGCAGCCACACGCCGATGCCCATGACGATGGCCAGCAAAGCGCCTTGCGTGGTGGCACGCTTCCAGTACAAACCGAACACCAGGGGCACGAATGCGCCCACCAGCGGCACCTGATAGGCACCAGACACCATGTCATAAATTGAGGTGCCCTGCATGGTGATCGCGTAGGCCAGCACGCAGCCCGTGAACACCAGCACCGAGATGCGCATGGCCTTCAGGGTCTGGGCGTCCGACATGCCAGGGCGCAGGTTGCGCAAGATGTTCTCGACAAAAGTGGTCGAAGGCGCCAGCAGCGTGGCCGATGCGGTGGACATGATGGCCGACAGCAAGGCACCAAAGAACGCCACCTGCAAGGCCACGGGCATGTGCTGCATCACCAGCGTCGGCAAAACCTTTTGCGGATCGTCGGCCAGCAGCCCCTTGGTGACATCGGGCATCACCAGCACGGCCGCCGCCACGATGAACATGGGGATGAAGGCAAACAGCAGGTAGCAGATGCCACCAATGATCGGCCCCTTGCGCGCCGTCGAGGCGCTGTTGGACGACATCACGCGCTGGAAGACGTCCTGTTGCGGAATGGAGCCGAGCATCATGGTGATGGCCGCAGCAAAGAAGAAGAGCCATTCCTTGCCATCGCCCGTGGGGAAGAACTGGAACTTGCCCTCGGTCACGGCATAGTCAATGACGCGACCCGCACCACCAGCCAGATCGGCCGCGAACCAGGCGATCGCCGAAAGGCCGAGCACGATCACGATCATCTGCACGAAGTCGGTCATGGCCACCGACCACATGCCGCCGTACAGTGTGTAGATCAGCACGACAGCGGTCCCGATCACCATGCCCATGGTGAGAGACACCGCGCCATCGGTCAGCAGGTTGAACACCAGCCCCAGGGCCGTGATCTGCGCCGCCACCCAGCCCAGATAGCTGAACATGATGATGACGGAGCACAGCATCTCCACCGTCTTGCCGAAACGCTGGCGGTAGTAATCCCCGATGGTGATCAGGTTCTTCTGATAAAGCTTGTAGGCGAAGAACAGCCCCACGAGCACCAGGCACATGGAGGCACCGAACGGGTCTTCGACCACGGCGCCCAGATTACCGCTTACGAATTTGGCAGAGACCCCCAGCACAGTTTCAGAACCGAACCACGTCGCGAAGGTGGTCGCGATCACCACAGCCAAGGGCAAACTGCGCCCGGCGACTGCATAGTCGGCCGTGTTGTGAACCCTGGTCGCGGCATAAAGCCCGATACCGATGGACACCAGCAAATAGAGAACGATGAACGAGATCAGCATGGGACCGCTCCGATACTCCTGGGGAGGGGTTGAGGAAAAACGCCCGGCATTATCGGCGTGCCGGGCAACCAGACGTCAATAAAGGCGTACCCGTATTAGCAATTGCATGACCAGCAGGCCCAACACGAACCCCAACCCACCGTACACAATGGCTTGCAACAATCGGTTGGTGCGTTTTTGGGCCTCTAGCAGCTCAGCCAGCAACTGGGTCTGCACCGCGGGAGGGCGACGCAAGGCGTCATGCACCATACGGGGGAGTTCGGGAATCAGCTTGGCGTATCGCGGGGCTTCCGCCCGGAGTTCACGCATCAAGCGCTGCGGGCCCATCTGTTCAAGCATCCACTTTTCAAGAAAGGGCTTGGCGGTGCTCCACAGGTCCAGGTCAGGGTCCAGCTCGCGGCCAAGACCCTCGATGTTGAGCAAGGTCTTTTGCAGCAGCACGAGCTGCGGCTGTATCTCGACATGAAACCGGCGCGAGGTCTGGAACAGACGCATCAGCACCATGCCCAGTGAGATCTCCTTGAGAGGCCGATCGAAATAAGGCTCACACACTGCACGAATAGCCGACTCCAGATCGTTGACCCGGGTATCCGGGGGCACCCAGCCACTCTCGATGTGCAGCTCCGCCACGCGTTTGTAGTCCCGCCGGAAAAAGGCCGTGAAGTTCTGCGCAAGGTATTCCTTGTCGAACTCGGTCAGCGTACCCACGATGCCGAAGTCGAGCGAGATGTAGCGACCGAAGGTCTCTGGCGCAAGGCTCACCTGGATGTTGCCCGGATGCATATCGGCGTGGAAGAAGCCGTCTCGGAACACCTGGGTGAAGAAGATGGTCACACCATCGCGGGCGAGTTGGGGAATGTCCACCCCGGCGTCGCGCAGCCGCTCGATCTGGCTGATGGGCACGCCCGTCATGCGCTCCATCACCATGACCTCGGCGTGGCAGAAATCCCAGAACACTTCTGGAATCAGCACCAAGTCCAGGCCCTGCATGTTGCGGCGCAGTTGCGCGGCGTTGGACGCTTCGCGTACCAGATCGAGTTCGTCGTGCAGGTAGTTGTCGAACTCCGCCACCACTTCGCGCGGTTTGAGGCGCTTGCCGTCGGCCGACAGACGCTCCAGCCAGCCGGCCATCATGCGCATGAGCGCCAGGTCTTTCTCGATCACCGGCAGCATGCCGGGGCGCAGCACCTTCACAGCCACTTCACGCTCGACGCCGCTGCGGTCGCGGATCACGGCAAAGTGGACCTGCGCAATCGAGGCACTGGCGACCGGCGTGCGGTCAAACGCCACGAACACTTCGTCCACTGGGCGACGGAAGGCACGCTCGATGGTCGCAATCGCCACCTCCGCCGGAAACGGCGGCACCCGGTCCTGAAGCAGCGTCAACTCTTCCGCAATGTCGGACGGCATGAGGTCGCGCCGCGTCGACAGCACCTGGCCGAACTTCACAAAGATCGGCCCTAGCAGTTCCAGCGCCTCACGCAGGCGCTGACCGCGGGGAGCGTCCAGCTTGCGCCCCATGCGCGCCATACGGGCCAGCCAGCGCAGCCAGGGGTGCTGAAAGCTGTCGAGCACCAGGCTGTCGAGCCCGTAGCGGAACACCACCCAGACGATGGTGGCACCCCGGACGAATTGCTTCATGGTGCGGTCCGGTCGCCCGGGACTACCGTGGGCATGGCACCGCTGCCTGCGGTAGGCATGCGTGCCCCTACGAACTGCCGCAAGGCTTGCGCCGCGCGGCGCACCGCTTGGGCCACCCCATGGGCAGGCGCGTCACCGATGAGGCGGGCGAGATCTTCCTCCAGGTCCCAGCGCACATGGTCGGCCAGCCAATTGATCTCGGCTGCCAACTGTACGTCGCCTTCAATGCGCACCGGGGGCTTGTCGCCCCGCACGACGGCCTCCAGCAGGGCCAATGGCGAGTTCTCGGCAATCTCCAGCCGGAGGTCGGGCGCTGCCCCCTCTGCGGCCCGGTTGAACAAGCCCGCGGGGGTGATCAACAAGGCCAGGGAAAAGTGGCGCCACTGGGCACTGACTACCCGCCCCCTCTGACGCGCCAAGCGGGCCATGGCCTCTGGCTCCTGCATCAGCACATGGTTGAGGAGCAGCACGACGCGCTGCTGGACCTCCTGTACCACCCACTGCGGCGGCTGAGGGCCTGCAGCCAGCCGGTCGGCGAGGCTGTCCAGAAAAGAAAAAGGGGACTGTGTTGCCATAGTCCCCGATTATTCCCCGAAGCGACAAGCCCCTACGGGGTCGTCACTGCAGCGCCTGCACACCGGCCACCAGCCAGCCGCTGGTGCCCGACTTGGGCTTGGTCATGTTCCACACTTCGCGGAAGGGGCTCGGACCTGCCGAGGGTTCCTCGCGGATCATGCCGGAGAACTCCACGCTGGCCATGTAACCGTCGCCCAGGTCTTCAATGCCCAGCAGCTGCGCCTCGAGCATGACCACATCGGTCTGGTTGGGCTGCGCGCCGCGCTGGGCCTCGCGCTCAGCCAGTTGCGTGCGGATCTCCTGAACCATGGTGTCCGTCATCATCGAGCGCAGCGTGCTGATGTCAGAGCGGTCCCATGCCGCCTGCAGCGTCACGAAATTGCGCTTGGCGGCCTCGACAAAGCCTTGCACGTCGAAATCGGCCGGAATGCCCCAGTTTTGCGAACCACCCAGAGCCGAACCAATCACCACACCCGAACTGGCTGCCTGCGCACCACGGGATGTGTCAAACGCCATGCTGCTGCGCTCCCACGGGCGGGCCGACGCATCGTTGCCCACGTTGTTGGGGCTGTACTGCGGCGGAACCTGTGCCGAGGAAGCCGACCCGGCACCCTGGAAGGCCAGCGGGCTTTGGGCGGAGGTGTGCGCAGACTGTCGGCTGCGCATGAACAGCTTGAACAGCGCAAAGGCCAGCACGGCGAACAGCAGGATCATGAGGAACTGGGCAAAGCCTTCGCCAAAACCCAGCGAATGGGCAAGCCACGCGAGGCCCAGGCCAGCCGCCAGACCGCCGAGCATGGCGCCCCAGGGCTTCTTGGGCTGGGCTGCCGCGGCAGGGGCTGCTGCCGCAGGCGTCGCAGGCTTGGCCGCAGCGGCGTTTTGTGCCGGTGCAGCGGGTGCCGTGGGCGCAGCGTCCCGCTGCGTCACATTGCTCGATTGCTGCCCAACAGATTTGCCGCTGCCCATGCGGCGGGCGTCGGCGTCGGGATGGGCTACGGCCAACATCGCCACCAGCACCACAGACCACAGTTTCATCATGTCCACGTCTCCAGTTGAAAACCTAACAAACGGCTTCAGCACTTGATTCCAACATGCAAGGCGACCACTCCGCCAGTCATGTTGTGATAGTCCACATGCCCGAAACCACTTTGCTGCATGAGGGATTTGAGCGATTCCTGGTCCGGGTGCATGCGGATGGATTCGGCCAGGTAGCGATAGCTCGACGCATCTCCCGCCACCAGTTGCCCCAGGCGCGGCAGCACGTTGAAGGAATACCAGTCGTACACCTTCTCCAACGGGCGGGCCACCTTGGAAAACTCCAGCACCAGCAGCTTGCCGCCGGGTTTGAGCACGCGGCACATCTCGGCGAGGGCTCGGTCCTTGTGCGTCATGTTGCGCAGGCCAAACGCCACGCTCACCAGGTCGAAGTGCGCGTCGGGAAAGGGCAGCGCCTCGGCGTCGCACACCAGCGTGGGCAGCACCACGCCTGCGTCGATCAGTCGGTCACGCCCCGTACGCAGCATGGCTTCGTTGATGTCGGTGTGCACCACCCGGCCCGTAGGCCCCACCTTGCGGGCAAAAGCCAGCGACAAGTCTCCGGTGCCTCCGGCAATGTCCAGCACCTGCTGGCCCTCGCGCAGGTTGGCCACCATCACGGTGTAGGCCTTCCAGGCGCGGTGCAGCCCGCCCGACATGAGATCGTTCATCACGTCGTACTTGGAGGCCACCGAGTCGAATACGCCGCGAACGCGCTGAGCCTTTTCGCGCTCGTCGACCGACTGGAAACCAAAGTGGGTGGTGCTCATAGCTTTATCCTAGGGGTGCCATGCTGTGGCGTATAGCGACAACCCCGCACCGGAACGGGGCATCTGTCGCGCAAACCGCTCAAAGTCGGTGCGCGGTTGAGGAAATGGCATCAGTGGCTGCCGCAGGCATGGCCGCCGCCCTTGGCCACCATGGGTGCGTCACGGTCCACACCAGCCGCCGCCAGCCGCTCGAAGTATTCGGCCCACAGGGCGTCCTGGTTGCGGCCCAGTTCGTAGAGGTAGTCCCACGAAAAAATGCCGCTGTCGTGGCCATCCGAAAACACGGGCTTGACGGCATAGTTGCCCACTGGCTCGAGGTCCACCAGCGTCACATCGCGCTTGCCGGTCTGCAGCACCTCTTGTCCAGGCCCATGGCCCTGCACCTCGGCCGAAGGGGAGTACACGCGCATGAGTTCAAAGGGCAGGCGGAACTGCGATCCATCCGAGAAATGCACTTCGAGCACGCGGGACGCCTCGTGCACCGTCAGCGCCTCGGGCGTCGGCGCGCCCGCTTTCAGACCAGCCATGGCAATCTCCAGGTTCTTTGATGACAAAAAAGGGCGATGGCACCAAGCCTGCCCCGCGGGGCTGCAGGCTCACACCAGGCGGGCCAGCGATTGCGCCAGTTCCGCCTCCAGTGCCGGCAGTCGCGCAGCGACAGCGCTTTCACGCTCCACATTCGCGGCCCGCTGGGCCGCAGCCCATACGGGTGCCGGAAAGTGACGGTCCCACGCAAAACGGGCCACCACGTGCCAGTGCAGGTGCGGCACCATGTTGCCCAGCGATGCGAGGTTGATCTTGTCCGGCCCCAGATGCGCGCGCAGTGCCGTTTCGACGGCGGCCACCACGTCCAGACAGTGCGCGCGGTCGGCCAGCGTCAGGTCGGTCCACTCGGCCACATGGGCCTGCCATACCACCCGATAGAAGGCTGGGTAGCCCGCCTCGTCGGCACGGATCACGCGGCAGCGCTGACCTTGCCAGACCAGGGTGCCCCCCACGCCGTCGCACAGCGGGCAGCCCGGCGCTGGGGCCCCACTCACACCAGCACCCGCTCGATGCCGCCCTGGTTGGCGCGGGCCACGTACTCAGGCATCCAGTTCTCGCCCAGGATTTCACGCGCCATCTCGACCACGATGTAATCGGCTTCGAGCAGGCCGTTCTGCAGGTCGCCCTGGTAGCGGTTCAGGCCCTGCAAGCAGCTCGGGCAGCTGGTGAGGATCTTGACGTTGTCTTGCGCACCGACGGCGCCGCTGTCACGCAGTTGGGCTTCGCCCTTGCGGATTTCCTCTTCCTTGCGGAAGCGCACCTGCGTCGAGATGTCTGGCCGCGTCACACCCAGCGTGCCCGATTCGCCGCAGCAGCGTTCGCTCTTCAAGACCTGCTCTCCCACGAGTGCCTTCACGGTCTTGACCGAGTCCTGCAGCTTCATGGGGTTGTGGCAAGGCTCGTGGTACAGGTAGGCCCCCTTGCCCTGCAGGGTGATGCCCTTTTCGAGCAGGAACTCGTGGATGTCGATGATGCGGCAGCCCGGGAAGATCTTGTCGAACTGGTAGCCCTGGAGCTGGTCGTAGCAGGTGCCACAGCTCACGACCACGGTCTTGATGTCCAGGTAGTTGAGCGTGTTGGCCACGCGGTGGAACAGCACCCGGTTGTCCGTGATCATCTTCTCGGCCTTGTCGAACTGGCCGCTGCCGCGCTGCGGGTAGCCGCAGCACAGGTAACCCGGGGGCAGCACGGTCTGCACGCCCGCATGCCACAGCATGGCCTGCGTGGCCAGGCCCACCTGGCTGAACAGGCGCTCCGAGCCGCAACCGGGGAAGTAGAACACCGCCTCGGTGTCGGCCGTGGTGGTCTGCGGGTCGCGGATGATCGGGACGTAGTCCTTGTTCTCGATGTCGAGCAGCGCCCGCGCCGTTTTCTTGGGCAGGCCGCCGGGCAGCTTCTTGTTGATGAAGTGGATCACCTGCTCTTTGACCGGGGCCGTGCCCACGGTGGCCGGAGGCTTGGCCGTCTGGCGACGCGCCACGGCGCTGAACAGGTCCACCGCCATGCGCTGGGCCTTGAAGCCCACGTCCACCATGGCGCTGCGCATGAACTTGATGGTGTCCGGGTTGGTGGCGTTGAGCATGGCCATGGCCAGTTTGTTGCCGGGCCGGAAGCTCTTCTTGCCCATCTTGCGCAGCAGGTTGCGCATGTTCATGGTCACATCACCGAAGTCGATCTTGACCGGGCACGGCGTGTAGCACTTGTGGCACACAGTGCAGTGGTCGGCGACGTCCTCGAACTCCTGCCAGTGCTTGAGCGACACACCGCGACGCGTCTGCTCCTCGTACAGGAAGGCCTCGATCAGCAGCGAGGTGGCCAGAATCTTGTTGCGCGGGCTGTAGAGCAGGCTGGCGCGCGGCACATGCGTGGCGCACACCGGCTTGCACTTGCCACAACGCAGGCAGTCCTTCACGCTGTCGGCAATCGCGCCGATGTCGCTCTGCTGCATGATCAGCGACTCGTGCCCCATGAGGCCGAAGCTGGGCGTGTAGGCGTTGGTCAGGTCGGCGTAGGTCGCCTCACCGTCTTGAGCAAAATGGGCAGCTTGTGCTTGTCCAAGCTCGTTTTCCTGCTCATTTTTTCGGAGCAACTTGCCTTTGTTGAAGTGCCCGGCCGGATCGACCTTGCGCTTGTACTCGGCAAACGGACGCAGTTCCTCGTCGGTCAGGAATTCGAGCTTGGTAATGCCGATGCCATGCTCGCCCGAGATCACACCATCCAGGCTGCGCGCGAGCTTCATGATGCGCGCCACCGCCTCGTGCGCGGTCTGCAGCATCTCGTAGTCGTCGCTGTTGACCGGGATGTTGGTGTGCACATTGCCGTCGCCTGCGTGCATGTGCAGGGCCACCCACACGCGACCCTTGAGCACGCGCTGGTGGATGGCCTGGGCCTGGTCCAGAATGGGCTGGAACGCCGCACCGGCAAAGATGCCCGCGAGCGGTGCGCGCAGCTGGGTCTTCCAGCTCGCACGCAGCGTGTGATCCTGCAGCTGTGGGAACAGGCGCTCCACATCGGTCAGCCAGCCGGCCCACAGCGCGCGCACCTCGGCCACCAGGGCCAGGGCCTGTGCCACGCGGTCTTCCAGCAACTCGGCGGCCGGGATTTCGCTGGCGTCGTCCTGCTTGCCCAGGGGCAGCTGGCCGTTTTCAAAGAAGGCCCGCAGCTCGTCGCACAGCTTGATCTTGTTGCGCAGGGACAGCTCGATGTTGATGCGCTCGATACCGTCGGTGTACTCGGCCATGCGCGGCAGCGGGATCACCACGTCTTCGTTGATCTTGAAGGCGTTGGTATGGCGGCTGATGGCGGCCGTACGCTTGCGGTCGAGCCAGAACTTCTTGCGCGCCTCGGCGCTGATGGCCACAAAGCCCTCGCCGTTGCGCGAATTGGCAATGCGCACCACCTCCGAAGTGGCGCGGGCCACGTCTTCGGCGTTGTCGCCCGCGATGTCGCCGATCAGCACCATCTTGGGCAGCGCGCCGTTGCCCTTCTTGCTCTTGGTGGCGTAGCCCACCGCTTTGAGGTAGCGGTCGTCCAGGTGCTCCAGCCCGGCCAGCAGGGTGCCGGTGCGGCGCTGCTCGGCGAACATGAAGTCCTTGATCTCGACGATGCTGGGCACCGCGTCCTTCGCGTTGCCAAAGAACTCCAGGCACACGGTGCGCATGTGCTCAGGCATGCGGTGCACCACCCAACGCGCGCTGGTGATCAGGCCGTCACAGCCTTCCTTCTGGATGCCGGGCAGGCCCGAGAGGAACTTATCCGTCACGTCCTTGCCCAGGCCTTCCTTGCGGAAGGTCTTGCCCGGAATGTCCAGGCGCTCCACGCGCGCGGGGCGGCTCCAGTCGATGCGCGACTGGGTGGCGTCAAAGTAGCGCAGCTCGAACGAGGCGACTTCGGCGTCGTGGATCTTGCCCAGGTTGTGGCCGATGCGCACCACCTCCAGCCACTGCGCATCGGGCGTGACCATGCGCCAGGACGCGAGGTTGTCGAGCGCCGTACCCCACAGCACGGCTTTCTTGCCGCCCGCGTTCATGGCGATGTTGCCGCCGATGCACGAGGCCTCGGCACTGGTCGGGTCCACGGCAAACACGAAGCCGGCACGTTCGGCCGCGTCGGCCACGCGCTGCGTGACCACGCCGGCCTCGGTCCACACGGTGGCCACATCCTGGTCCAGGCCGGGCAGGCGCACCATCTCGACCTCGGTCATGGCTTCGAGCTTTTCGGTGTTGATCACCGCGCTCTTCCAGGTCAGCGGGATTGCGCCGCCGGTGTAGCCGGTGCCGCCCCCACGCGGGATGATGGTCAGGCCCAGCTCAATGCAGCCGCGCACCAGGGCGGCCATCTCGGCCTCGGTGTCGGGGGTGAGCACCACGAACGGGTACTCCACGCGCCAGTCGGTCGCATCGGTCACATGGCTCACGCGCGAGAGGCCGTCGAACTTGATGTTGTCGCGCGCCGTGAGACGCCCCAGAGTGCGCTGCACGCGGCGGCGCAGCTGGGCGGCATCGACAAAGCCCTGATTGAAGCGCGCCACCGCCGCGCGGGCCGCCTCGACCAGCTGGCCTACCAGGCGGTCGCGCTCGGCATCGTCGGCCGGGGTCCGGCGCTTTTCGATTTCGCGCAACCGGTGCTCGAGCGCTTCCACCAGCGCCTTGCGGCGGCCCGGGTTGTCCAGCAGATCGTCCTGCAAATAGGGGTTGCGCTGCACGACCCAGATATCTCCGAGCACTTCGTAGAGCATGCGGGCCGAGCGCCCTGTACGGCGCTCCTTGCGCAGCTGGTCCAGCAAGTCCCAGGAGGACGATCCCAGCAACCGGATCACGATTTCGCGATCGGAGAACGACGTGTAGTTGTACGGGATCTCGCGCAGTCGGACGGGCTCGGCGGCCAGCGATTGCAGGGCGGCCAGGGCGATGGGTGCATTCATGGGGTGAACCTGGGGTGGGCGACGCAGCGCCCATGTGCCTCGGGGGCTGCAATTTTATGTCAGGGGGGTTGCGGCCCGCAGGGGGCAACACTGCTGGCAACGCGGGCGTTCTAGGGGCTCGACCCTAGAACAGCACGCGACTGCGCAGCGTGCCCGGGATGCGCGACAGCTGCTGCAGCGCGCGCTCGGACGACGCCGCATCGATGTCGGTGACCACGTAGCCGATGCCTCCGCGGGTCTGCAAATACTGTGCTGCGATGTTGACCTGCCCCTCCGAGAACACCCGATTGATCTCGGACAAGACACCGGGCACGTTGCGGTGCACATGCAGCAGGCGGTGCTTGCCCGCCTGGGCGGGCAGCGCCACCTCCGGGAAGTTCACCGACGACGTCGTGGTGCCGTTGTCGCTGTAACGCACCAGCTTCTCGGCCACCTCGACGCCAATATTTGCCTGCGCCTCGACGGTGGAGCCGCCGATGTGGGGCGTGAGGATGACGTTGTCCAGCCCACGCAGTTCGGAAGTGAACGCGTCCTGGTTGGTGCGGGGTTCTACAGGAAACACGTCGATTGCCGCCCCGGCCAGACGGCGTTCGCGCAACGCGCGGGCCAACGGCTCGATGCGCACCACCGTGCCCCGCGAGGCATTGAGCAAGATCGCTCCGGGCTTCATCATGGCAAGCTCCGGCTCGTCGAGCATCCACTGCGTGGAGGGCAGCTCGGGCACATGCAAGCTCACGATGTCGCTGGCCGCCAGCAACTCCGGCAGGCTGCCTGCCGGGCGCGCATTGCCCAGGGGCAGCTTGTGAACCACATCATGAAAGACGACCTGCATGCCCATGGCCTCGGCCAGTACCGACAGCTGGGTGCCGATGGAACCGTAGCCTACGATGCCCAGGGTTTTGCCGCGTATTTCGTAGGAGCCCTCGGCCGACTTGAGCCAGCCGCCACGGTGCGCCATGGCATTTTTTTCGGGGACGCCACGGAGCAGCAGAATGGCCTCGGCCAGCACCAGTTCGGCCACCGAACGGGTGTTGGAATACGGCGCATTGAAGACTGCAATGCCCCGGTCACGCGCCGCGTCCAGATCAATCTGGTTGGTGCCGATACAGAACGCGCCGACCGCCACCAGCTTGGGCGTGCGTGCCAGCACCGCCGCAGACAGCTGCGTGCGCGAACGGATGCCCAGGAAATGCACATCGGCCAGGCGGTCGGTCAGCTCCGCCTCGGACAGCGCCCCCGCGACCGTTTCAATGGCCGAATAACCAGCAGCGCGCAATACATCCAGCGCGGAAGGATGAACACCTTCAAGCAGCAGAAAACGGATCTTGCTTTTGTCGAGTGAGGCAAGTGCAGTCATGGCAACAGGCAAAGAGGGCAAGCAGCAGACCCGCGAGCGGTGGCACGCCGGCTTTCCGCCAGATTACGGTGGACCATGATGCCCCATCGATGATGCACTGCAGCAAGCGTGGTCTTTGACCCGATGCTGTCGATTCCAACCCGTGGCGCAGAGTCCGGCACTGTCGCAGGGGTTTGCGACAAGCTGTCACAAAGTTGTCACAATCACGCCCTTTCGCGCTCGTGCAACGGGTTTACCCCAGTGCTCTCGCATGCGCGTCATGCGACAACGACACATTGGTGTCACAGAGGCTGCATAGCATGCGGCGTTTGTGCATTTCGTCATCCTTGGAGGAACATTCATGCAGTTCAAGCACCTGGCAGTCGCCACGGCCATCGCCGCCGGAGCCTGTCTCCCCGCACACGCCCAGACCGAAATCCAGTGGTGGCATTCCATGAGCGCCGCCCTGGGCGAATGGGTGAACGATCTGGCCAAACAGTACAACGCCAGCCAGACCCAGTACAAGGTCGTGCCCACCTACAAGGGAACGTACGACGAGTCGATGACGGCTGGCATCGCTGCCTTCCGTGCCGGCAATGCACCGCACATCATCCAGGTCTTCGAAGTGGGCACCGCCACCATGATGGCCAGCAAGGGCGCCATCATCCCGGCTGGCAAGGTGTTGAACGACGCGGGCTTCAAGTTCGACCCCACGCAGTACGTGTCGGCCGTGACCGGCTACTACACCGCACCCAACGGTCAGATGCTGAGCTACCCGCTCAACAGCTCGACCACGGTGTTCTACTACAACAAGGACGCCTTCAAGAAGGCAGGTCTTGACGCCAACAAGCCGCCCAAGACCTGGCCGGAAGTGTTCGAAGCTGCTGCCAAGCTCAAGGCCAGTGGCCACAGCTGCCCGTTCACCACCAGCTGGATCAGCTGGACGCAGCTGGAGAGCTTCTCGCTGTGGCACAACACGCTGTTCGCATCCAAGAACAACGGTTTTGACGGCAACGACGCCCAGCTGTTGGTGAACTCGCCCCTGCACGTGCGCCACTTCGAAAACCTGGCCAAGGCCGCCAAGGATGGCACCTTTGTCTACAAGGGCCGTGGCAATGTGCCCGACGCTTCCTTCCCCTCGGGCGAGTGCGCGATGATGACCGCCTCGTCGGGCCTGTACGCCCGCGTGGCCCGCGAAGCCAAGTTCGCCTATGGCATCTCGACCATGCCCTACTACCCGGACGTGAAGGGTGCACCGCAGAACACCGCCATCGGTGGTGCCAGCCTGTGGGTGATGGCCGGCAAGAAGCCTGAAGAGTACAAGGGTGTGGCCGATTTCCTGAACTTCCTGAACGACACCAAGGTACAGGCCGCTACCCACCAGCGCACCGGCTATCTGCCGGTCACCATGGGCGCCTACAAGCTGACGGAAGCCTCCGGCTTCTACGAGAAGAACCCCGGCACCGACGTGGCCGTGACGCAGATGATCCGCAAGGCCACCGACAAGTCGCGTGGCATCCGCCTGGGCAACTTCACGCAGGTGCGCAGCATCATCGACGAGGAAACCGAACAGATCTGGTCGGGCAAGAAGGCCCCCAAGGAAGCGCTGGACACCATCGTCACCCGCGGCAACGAGCAACTCGCCCGCTTCGCACGGGCCAACCGCTGATCGCCACCGCACCGCTGCGCAACAGCTGGCCGACTGCTGCGGCCCGCCAGTAGCGTAGCCTCCCCCAGCCCGCGACCCTGCATCCTCTGGAGTGCAGGGCTGCGGGCTCTTTTCGTTGAGATTTCCGCCATGGAAAAACGCGTTCTCTTCCGCTCCGTCTGGCTGCCGTGGCTGCTGCTGCTGCCGCAGTTGGTCATCATCACCGTGTTCTTCTTCTGGCCCGCAGGACAGGCCCTGATCCAGTCCTTCCAGATGCAGGATGCGTTTGGCATGTCGACCGAATGGGTGGGCCTGGAAAACTTCAAGACCCTGTTTGCCGACCCGGGCTACATCGCATCGTTCAAGACCACGGCCCTGTTCTCTGCCCTGGTTGCGGTGCTGGGCATCAGCGTTTCGCTGGTGCTAGCCATCTTTGCCGACCGAGTGATCCGCGGTGCGCTGGCCTACAAGACGGCCCTGCTGCTGCCCTATGCCGTGGCGCCTGCCGTGGCAGGAGTGCTGTGGATGTTCATGTTCTCGCCCTCGCTGGGTGTGGTGGCCTACGGGCTGCGCCAAATGGGCCTGGACTGGAACCATATGCTGCGCTCCGACCATGCGATGACGCTGATCGTGGTGGCCGCCGTGTGGAAGCAGATCTCCTACAACTTCCTGTTTTTCCTGGCGGGCCTGCAGTCGATTCCCAAATCCCTGATCGAAGCCGCCGCCATTGACGGTGCGAGCCCGTGGCGCCGGTTCTGGAGCATCCAGTTCCCGCTGCTGTCGCCCACCACCTTCTTCTTGCTGGTGATCAATGTCGTGTACGCCTTCTTCGACACCTTCGCCATCGTGGATTCGACCACCCAAGGCGGTCCGGGGCGCGACACCTCCATCCTGGTCTACAAGGTCTACCACGACGGCTTCAAGGCCATGGACCTCGGAGGCTCGGCCGCGCAGTCGGTGGTGCTGATGGTGATCGTGGTGGCCCTGACCATCGTGCAGTTCCGCTACGTGGAAAAGAAAGTGCAGTACTGAAAATGGTTGAACGCAGTCCTATCCTCGACGCGATCTCGCACCTGGTCATGGTGCTGGGCGTGATCATCGTCGGCTTTCCCCTGTACCTGGCGTTCGTGGCCTCCACGCACACCGCGCAAGATATCGTGCAGGTGCCCATGCCCATCCTGCCTGGCAGCAACTTCTGGGAAACCTACAAGACCGCGCTGTTCGGCGGCGGCTCGGGCCCAGGCTCGAGCGCCCCGGTGGCCCACATGATGTGGGTGAGCTTTGTCTCGGCCATCATCATCACGGTGGGCAAGATCTCGATCTCCCTGCTGTCGGCATTCGCGATCGTGTACTTCCGCTTCCCGTTCAAGGGCCTGTGCTTCTGGATGATCTTCATCACCCTGATGCTGCCCGTGGAAGTGCGCATCGGCCCGACCTACAAGGTGGTGTCGGACCTGGGCATGCTCAACAGCTATGCGGGTCTCACGATCCCGCTGATCGCGTCGGCCACGGCCACCTTTCTGTTCCGTCAGTTCTTCCTCACGGTGCCGGACGAACTCGTCGAAGCCGCTCGCGTGGACGGCGCCGGCCCGATGCGCTTCTTCAAGGACG
The DNA here is from genome assembly GCF_039540375.1 of Acidovorax lacteus. Taxonomy (NCBI): domain Bacteria; kingdom Pseudomonadati; phylum Pseudomonadota; class Betaproteobacteria; order Burkholderiales; family Comamonadaceae; genus Acidovorax; species Acidovorax lacteus. The sequence goes on along the minus strand of NZ_BAABEX010000011.1, from coordinate 103,557 downwards.
TGCTGGTGCCGCTGTCGCGCACCTCGATTGCTGCGCTGTTCGTGATCCAGTTCATCTACGGCTGGAACCAGTACCTCTGGCCGCTGCTGGTCACCACGTCGGAAGACATGTACCCGGTGGTGATCGGTATCAAACGCATGATCGCGGGCGGTGACGCCGGCAATGAGTGGAACGTCGTGATGGCCACCGCCCTGCTGGCGATGCTGCCCCCGGCCCTGGTGGTCGTGCTCATGCAGCGCTGGTTCGTCAAGGGCCTCGTGGACACCGAGAAGTAAGCCGCCGTAGAGCGCCCCGGGCGCCAGTGGCTTCCCCCTCAGCAACCCATTCCAAGAAACAACATGGCAACCCTTTCTCTTCGCAATGTCGTCAAGCGCTACGGACACGGCCCCAAGGCCAACCAGGTGATCCACGGCGTCAACGCCGAAATCAAGGACGGCGAATTCATCGTGATCGTGGGCCCCTCGGGCTGCGGCAAGTCCACCCTGCTGCGCATGGTCGCAGGACTGGAAGAAATCAGCGGCGGCGAGATCGCCATCGGCCCGCGTGTGGTCAACAACCTGGAGCCCGCCGAGCGCGACATCGCGATGGTGTTCCAAAACTACGCGCTCTACCCGCACATGAGCGTGTTCGACAACATGGCCTACGGCCTGAAGATCGCCAAGGTGCCGGTGGAAGAGATCAAGGCCCGCGTGGACAAGGCCGCCAAGATTCTGGAGCTTGGCCACCTGCTCGAGCGCAAGCCGCGTGAGCTCTCGGGCGGTCAGCGCCAGCGCGTAGCCATGGGCCGCGCCATCGTGCGCCAGCCACAGGTCTTCCTGTTCGACGAGCCGCTGTCCAACCTCGACGCCAAGCTGCGCGCACAGACCCGCCTCGAAATCCAGAAGCTGCACCGCGACCTCGGCATTACCAGCCTGTTCGTCACGCACGACCAGGTCGAAGCCATGACGCTGGCCCAGCGCATGATCGTGATGAACGGCGGCAACATGGAACAGTTCGGCACGCCCGAAGAGGTCTATCACACACCCGCCTCGACCTTCGTGGCCAGCTTCATCGGTTCGCCGCCGATGAACCTGCTGCGCGCGGTGCCGGGTGGCAAGGCCGGTGCCATTCTGGGCATCCGCCCTGAGCACTTGGACGTGGGTTCGGACGGCTGGGAAGTGCGCGTGGAAACCGTGGAACTGCTGGGTGCAGAACGCCTGATCTACGGCCGCATCGGCGCCGAGCAGATCATCGTGCGCGTGGAAGAAGGCGCTCCCGCACCGCAGGCCGACGCGGTGATCCGCGTGGCCCCGCGCCCGGACCGCCTGCACTGGTTCGACGCCCAGTCGGGCAAGCGGATCTGAGCATGGCCCACCCCGCCCTGCCCGCCTGGCCCTACCCGCGCTGGATCGCCCACCGCGGCGCGGGCAAGCTCGCGCCCGAGAACACGCTGGCGGCCTTCCGCCTGGGGGCCGAGCACGGCTACCGCATGTTCGAATGCGACGCCAAACTCAGCCGCGACGGTGTGCTGTTTCTGCTGCACGACGCCACGCTGGAACGCACCACCAACGGCCGCGGCACCGCAGGCGATCAGGACTGGCAAGCCCTGGCGCAACTCGACGCCGGTGGCTGGCATTCGCGCCGCCATGCGGGCGAGCCGTTGCCCACCCTGGAAAACCTGGCCCGCTGGTGCCTGGCCAATGGCTTTTACCTGAACATCGAGATCAAGCCCACGCCGGGCACCGAGGAAGCCACCGGCCACGCCGTGGGTGCGCTGGCGGCGCGGCTGTGGCAGGGGCAGGCAGTGCCGCCGCTACTGTCGTCCTTCCGCCCAGAGGCCTTGGCCGGCGCCCGCGCTGCCGCGCCACACCTGCCGCGCGGTTTGCTGCTCGACACGCTGTGGGACGGATGCCTGGACGTGGCCGCGCAGCTGGAATGCGCCGCCGTGATCTGCAACCACGCCCTGTGGGACGCGGCCCTGGTGGCCCGCGTGCAGGGCGCAGGCCGCCGCGCGCTGAGCTACACCGTCAACGACGACTGGGCCGCGCAGCGGCTCATCGACCTGGGCACAGACGGCATCATCACCGACCGCGTGGACCTGTTCTCGCCTGCCGCAGGCTGAAGAGCTGGGTGGCACCCGCCCCCCACGCAGGCGCCCTACCCCAGCCTGATCAGCCAGGCGGCGTGCCAATGAAGCGGCACGCTGCTCCCGTCCCCTGCGTGCCGGGCACGCGCGGCGTCAGTCCAGCTTGGCGCCCGACTTCTTCACCGCGTCGGCCCAGCGCGGCATTTCAGCGGCCAGGAACTTCGCAAAGTCGTCCGCCCCAAGGAAAGCCGGGTCTGCACCCTGCGCCACCATGCGGTTGCGGATGTCGGGTGTCTCCAGCACCTGGCGGAAAGCGTCGCTGAGCTTGGCGACCACGTCGCGCGGCGTGCCTGCGGGGGCCAGAAAGCCGTAGAAACCGACCACCTCGAAGTTGCGGATGCCCATTTCCATCACCGTGGGCACCTCGGGCAGCGCCGGGTTGCGCAGCCGGCTGGTGACTGCCAGCGCGCGCACCTTGCCCTGCTTGTGGTAAGCCGCGGCCTGCGGAATGCTCTCGGCCATGAACTGCACCTGCCCCCCCATCAGATCGGTGAAGGCTGGCGCACTGCCGCGGTACGGAATGTGCACCATGAACAAGCCGGTGGAGGTTTTGAACATCTCGGGCACCAGGTGGCTGATGCCACCGTTGCCGGCAGAACCGAAATTGATCTGCCCCGGCCGCGCGCGCGCGTAGTCGATGAATTCCTTCAAATCCTTGACCGGCACCTGCGGATTCACCAACAGCGCCAGCGGCTGCATGGCCGTGCGGGCGATGGGCACGAAGTCTTTGAGCGTGGCGTAGGGCAGCTTGCCGTAGAGCGCCGGGTTGATGACCATCACGCCCGTGTTGGCCAGCATCAGGGTGTGGCCGTCGGCCGGGGCTTTCATCACATCCTGCGCGCCCACGGTGCCGCCAGCCCCAGCCTTGTAGTCGATGACGACCGGCTGGCCCAGCACAGCCTGCAGTCGGTCGGTCAGAAGGCGCGCGTGCTGGTCCAGCGGGCCTCCAGCCGGAAAACCGATGACCACCCGAATAGGCTTGGACGGAAAGCCCTGCGCGGCGGCAGGCGCGAGCCCCGCCAGCATCAGGCACAGGCCGCCCGCCACTGCGAGCACGGTGCGTTTGCGAAACATGGGAAGCCATGGCATCGGGGGTCTCCAATCGGTTGAAAAGCGGACAGGCGTTTCCACGATTGTGCGGGGCCTCTGCGGCCCGCGGCACCGGGGTGTGCCCGGATGCAAGATGCGTGAGGTGCAGGCCGCGGCGGTCGCCGCTCAGCCGCGCCAGCCGCGCTGGCCCAGCCAGTGGGCCGTGGCGCAGCACAGCACCAGCGCCGCGTAGGTGGCCATCTTGCCGTCGCGCCCCCACAGCAGCAGGCCGCCCCCCAGCACCAGCAAGCCCACCACGGTGTCGAGCAGCGCTTGCCGCCCCCACCCCAGGGCCTGCGGCCCGCGTGCCGGCAGGCACAGGCGGCCCAGCGGTGCCAGCAGCAGTGCCACCACCACGGCTGGTGCCACAAAGGCGCCGGTGTGCAGCAGCAGATCAAGGGCGTCCATGGCAGAAGGGCAGCAGGTGCAGGGGGGCGGTGAGCGGTGGGATTGGGCGGGCGCACCCGCCAGACTTGACCTGCATCAAGGCATGAAGCCAAGGGCCAGCGGCGGGCAGCTAGCAATTTTATAATCGCGCTCCATGGCAGTCTGGGCCCTCGGCATCAACCACCACACCGCGCCGCTCGACCTGCGCGGCCGGTTTGCCTTTGCGCTCGACCAGATCCACCCCACGCTGCAAGGCCTGCGCAGTGCGCTGGCCGATGCGACACGCGGCCCGGCGGTGGAAACCGCCATCATCTCCACCTGCAACCGCACCGAAATTTACTGCGCAGGCGAGCAGCCCGCCATCGACCACACGCTGGGCTGGCTGGCCCACAGTGGCGGCGTGAGCCCGGCGCTGCTGCGCTCGCACTCGTACACGCTCGAAGACTCGCGCGTGGCACGCCATGCGTTCCGCGTGGCCAGCGGGCTTGATTCGATGGTGCTGGGCGAGGCGCAGATCCTCGGCCAGATGAAAGACGCCGTGCGCGCGGCCGAATCGGCGGGTGCTTTGGGCACCACGCTCAACCAGCTTTTCCAGCGCAGCTTTGCCGTGGCCAAGGAAGTGCGCAGCTCCACCGAAATCGGCGCGCACAGCATCAGCATGGCCGCCGCGGCCGTGCGCCTGGCGGGCCAGCTGTTTGAAGACCTGGGCGAGATCCGCATCCTGTTCGTGGGGGCGGGCGAGATGATCGAGCTGGCCGCCACGCACTTTGCGGCCAAGAACCCGAAGGCGATTGCGATTGCCAACCGCACGCTCGAACGCGGCGAGAAACTGGCCACGCGCTTTGGCGGCGAGGTGCTGCGACTGTCCGACCTGCCCGAGCGCCTGCACGAATTCGACGCCGTGGTCAGCTGCACCGCCAGCAGCCTGCCCATCATTGGTCTGGGGGCCGTGGAACGCGCGCTCAAGAAGCGCCGCCACCGCCCTATGTTCATGGTCGACCTGGCCGTGCCGCGCGACATCGAGCCCGAGGTCAAAGACCTGGGCGATGTGTACCTCTACACCGTGGACGACTTGGCCACAGTGGTGCAAACCGCGCAGGCCAACCGCCAGGCCGCCGTGGCGCAGGCCGAAGCCATCATCGACGCGGGCGTGCAGAGCTTCATGCACTGGATGGAGCTGCGCAGCCCGGCAGGCGCTGAGGGGGGCGTGGTACCGCTGATCCGCCAGCTCAACGCCCAGACCGACGAATGGCGCGCCCTGGAGATCGCGCGCGCCAAGAAGCTGCTGGCCAAGGGCGAGGACGTGGACGCCGTGCTCGAAGCGCTGTCCCGCGGCCTCACGCAGAAGATGCTGCACGGCACCCTGGCCGAGCTGCGTGCGGGCGACGCCGAGATGCGCGCCCAGACGGCCCAGACCGTCTCGCGCCTGTTCCTGCGCTCGCAAAGCAAGACCGGCCTCTAGCGGCCGCTGCCTGCCCCGGCCCAACACCGCGGGCCGTCCCACCTCTTCAAGCGTTTTTGGCCGCTCGTGCTGATTTCACAAGCACGAGCAGCTACCAAAACGATAGCAAACACCCTTACGCCGCCATGAAACCCTTCCTCCGCAGCCAGCTTGAGCGCTATGCCCAGCGCCTGGGCGAGCTCGACTTCCTGCTCTCGCGCGACGACATCATGGCCGACATGGCCCAGTACCGCAGCATCTCACGCGAGCATGCCGAAGTCACACAGGTGGCCGGGCGCTACGCCCGTTACCAGCAGCGCGAAGCCGACCTGGCCGCTGCGCGAGACTTGCTGGCCGACCCCGACATGGCCGAGATGGCCGCCGAGGAGATCGCCGGGTGCGAGACCGAGCTGGTGCAGCTCGAAGACGAGTTGCAGCGCCTGCTGCTGCCCAAAGACCCCGACGACGCGCGCAACGCTTTTGTCGAAATCCGCGCGGGCACGGGTGGCGACGAATCGGCGCTGTTTGCGGGCGACCTGGCGCGCATGTACACGCGCTACGCCGCCACCCAGGGCTGGAAGGTCGAGGTGATGAGCGCCAACGAGAGCGAACTGGGCGGCTACAAGGAAGTGGTGCTGCGCGTCGAAGGCGACCATGCCTACGGCCGCCTGCGATTTGAATCGGGCGGCCACCGCGTGCAGCGCGTGCCCGCCACCGAAACGCAGGGCCGCATCCACACCAGCGCCTGCACCGTGGCCGTGATGCCCGAGCCCGACGAGCAGCAGGCCATCACGCTCAACCCAGCGGACTTGCGCATCGACACCTTCCGTGCCAGCGGCGCGGGCGGCCAGCACATCAACAAGACCGATTCCGCCGTGCGCGTGGTGCACCTGCCCACCGGCATCGTGGCCGAATGCCAGGACGGCCGCAGTCAGCACAGCAACAAGGCCAAGGCGCTCCAGGTGCTGCAGGCGCGCATTCAAGAGAAAGAACGCAGCGAGCGCGCCGCCAAAGAGGCCGCGCTGCGCAAGGGCCTGATCGGCAGCGGCGACCGCAGCGACCGCATCCGCACCTACAACTTCCCGCAGGGGCGGCTGACCGACCACCGCATCAACCTCACGCTGTACAAGCTGCTGGCCGTGATGGAAGGCGATGTGGGCGACGTGCTGCAGGCCCTGCAGCACGCGCGCGAGGCCGAGCTGCTCGAAGAACTGGAAAACGCGCCCCTGCGCTGACCCGGCCGCAAGCGTTCATTTCAAGCGTTTTTGGCCTACAACCCAGCAAAATCAAGCACGAGCAGCTACAGTTTTGATAGCAAATCATCCCCCAACCACGCTGGCCCAGGCGCTGCAGCAGGCCCAGCAGCAGGGCCTGGCGCGCATCGACGCGCAGATGCTGCTGCTGCACGCCTGCGGCCGCGCCACGGGCGACCGGGCCTGGCTGCTGGCCCACGACACCGACCCGCTGCCGCCCGAGGCCGCAGCCCGCTGGGCCACGCTGTGCGCGCGGCGGCAGGCGGGCGAGCCTGTGGCCTACCTCACGGGCCGCAAGGCCTTCTACGGGCTCGATCTGGCCGTGGACGCGCGCGTGCTCGACCCCCGGCCCGACACCGAAACCCTGGTGGACTGGGCCCTGGAAGTGCTGCAGGGCCAGGCGCAGCCGCGCCTGATCGACCTGGGCACGGGCAGCGGCGCGATCGCACTGGCGCTGCAGCACGCCCGGCCCGACGCCCAGGTGTGGGCGCTCGATGCCAGCGCCGACGCACTGGCCGTGGCCAAGGCCAACGCCGCGCGCCTGGGCCTGCCGGTGCGCTGCCTGCAGGGGCAGTGGCTGGCGGGCTGCACGGCCGGGCCGTTTGCATTGATCGTCTCCAACCCGCCCTACATTGCCGCGCACGATCCGCATCTGGCCGCGCTGCAGCATGAACCGCTGTCGGCCCTGGTGGCAGGTGCCGACGGGCTGGACGACCTGCGCACCATCGTGGCGCAGGCCCCGGCCCACCTGCAGCCCGGCGGCTGGCTGCTGCTGGAGCACGGCTGGGACCAGGCCAACGCCGTGGCCGCGCTGCTGCGCACCGCAGGCTTTGCCGCCGTGCACAGCCGCAATGACCTTGGTGGCAACGCGCGCTGCACGGGCGGGCAGTGGCCGACGGTGAAATAATCTCGCCTATCGCGATTCAGACGGCCTCGGCAGCCGACCGCGCCCCTACAGGAGTACCCCATGAGCGACACCCAGCAACGCATCGACCAACTGGTCAAATCCAACGACATCGTCCTGTTCATGAAGGGCAGCGCCAGCTTCCCCATGTGCGGCTTCTCGGGCCGCGCGGTGCAGATCCTCAAGGCCAGCGGCGTGGACCCGAAGAGCCTGGTCACCGTCAACGTGCTCGAAGACGACGCCATCCGCCAGGGCATCAAGGAATACAGCAACTGGCCCACGATCCCGCAGCTCTACGTGAAGGGCGAGTTCATCGGCGGCTCGGACATCATGATGGAGATGTACGAATCGGGTGAGCTGCAGCAGGTGCTGGGCAACGGCGCGTAAGGCCCTGCCCCCCAGCCACCCACAAGCCGCCTGCGGGCGGCTTTTTTGCGCCCGCAGGGCAGCGGTGCGGGTCCTGCGGCGCAGCGGGCGAAACAAACGCACCACAGCGGCGCTGCTTGGGGCTTTCACGGCATTGAAGCCGGGCATGTTGTGTGCTTGAATGAAATCGCCGGACACCCCCGGCCGTGATTGTTCAAGGAGCCTGCCATGAGCCGCCACAGCCTCGTTCCCCAGTCTGCCCCCATGCGCCTGCCGCTGGCCCAGATGCGCAGTGTGTTCCACCCGGGCGATGTCGAGCGCAAGCTCGCCAAGCTGCAGGAGGCCGGCAACCAGCGCGAATACGAGAACCTGCGCGCGGTGTACGAGCGCATGCTCGAGCGCGGGCCCGAGCGCTTCCAGGTCAAGCCCTCGGGCGTGCCCGACATGGACGATCTGTACGAACAACTCCCCAACTTCACCGAAGTGCTGGACGACGTGCGCCGCCACGTGGCGCTGGCGCAGGACAGCCGCGACGGCCTGGAAGTCACGCCCATGCTGCTGCTGGGCCCGCCGGGCATCGGCAAAACGCACTTTGCGCGTCAGCTGGCCGACCTGCTGGGCACGGGCATGAACCTGCTGCCCATGAGCTCGATGACGGCCGGGTGGCTGCTGTCGGGCTCATCGAGCCAGTGGAAGGGTGCGCGCCCGGGCAAGGTGTTTGAAGCCCTGGTGGACGGCGAATACGCCAACCCCGTCATCGTGGTGGACGAGATCGACAAGGCCAGCGGCGACGCGCAGTACGACCCGCTGGGCGCGCTGTACAGCCTGCTCGAACACGACACCGCCCAGGCCTTCACCGACGAGTTTGCCGAGGTGGCCATCGACGCCAGCCAGGTGATCTGGATCACCACGGCCAACGACGTACGCGGCATCCCCGAGCCCATCCTCAACCGCATGAACGTGTTCGAGGTCGAGGCGCCCACGCTGGACCAGGGCCGCCGCATTGCGCGCAACCTGTACGCCAGCATCCGCGCCGCGCACGACTGGGGTCGGCTCGTGGACCCGGACCCCTTGCCCGACGTGCTGGATGTGCTGGCCCCGATGCCCCCGCGCGAGATGCGCCGCGCACTCATGACCGGCTTTGGCAACGCCCGGCTGGAGCGGCGCAGCACCGTCGAGGTGGCCGACCTGCCACGCCCACACGGCCACAAGTCGCGCATTGGCTTTCTGCAATAGCGCCCGGGCGGGGCCGCCCTGCCGGTGGGGGATGCGCCGCCCCCGCCAGGGTGCGCACGGGGCCGGACAGCCCTGCACTGTGCAGGCCCGCCCCACGCGCGGCGCGGGGCCGCAGATACACTTGGTGGCATTGGGGCCATGCGCCCCGCTCGCCTTTCCTACATGACCCTGACCCAGAGCCTTTTCGTCATCGGGTTGCTGATCGCAACCAGCGCCTTTTTTTCCATGGCAGAAATCTCGCTGGCGGCCGCGCGCCGCCTGCGGCTGCGGCAGATGGCGGACGAAGGGGACCCACGGGCCGAGCGCGTGCTGCGCATGCAGGAGCAGCCGGGCGACTACTTCACCGTGGTGCAGGTCGGGCAGAACGCCGTGGCCATCCTCGGCGGTATCGTGGGCGAAGGCGCTTTAAGCCCGCATTTCACGGGCGTGCTGCAATGGTGGCTGCCTGCATCCACGGCCGACACGGTGGGCTTTCTGGGCTCGTTCGCGGTCGTCACGTCGCTGTTCATCCTGTTTGCCGACCTGTTTCCCAAGCGGCTGGGCATGGCCAACCCCGAGCGCGTGGTGCTGCGCCTGGCGCCGCCCATGGCGCTGCTGACCACGCTGCTGCATCCAGTGGTGGTGTTCTACAGCCGCGGGGCCGACGCGCTGTTCCGGCTGTTCGGGCTCTCGTCGCTGCGCGACGAGCGCGTGACCTCGGACGACATCCTGGCCATGATGGAAGCCGGTGCCCGCGCGGGCGTGCTGGCCGAGCGCGAGCAGCAGGTGATTGCCAACGTGTTCGAGCTGGACAGCCGTACGGTGGCCACGGCCATGTCGCCACGCGACCGCGTGGCCTTCTTTTTGCGCGACGACCCGGACTCGGTGATCCGCGCGCGCATCGCGGCCGAGCCGTTCTCGACCTACCCGGTCTGCGAAGGCGACATCGACCATGTGGTGGGCTATGTCGATGCCAAAGACCTGTTCCAGCGCGTGCTGAACAACCAGCCGATTTCGCTCAAGGACGACCAGCTCGTGCGCAAGGTGCTGATCGTGCCCGACCGGCTCACGCTGGCCGAGGTGCTGGAGCAGTTCCGCCAGGTGCACGAGGACTTTGCCGTCATCGTCAACGAATACAGCCTGGTGGTGGGCGTGGTCACCCTGAACGACGTGATGAGCACCGTGATGGGCGATCTGGTGAGCACGCCCGACGAGGAGCAGATCGTGCGCCGCGACGAAAACTCGTGGCTGATCGACGGCGTGACCCCCGTGACGGACGTGCTGCGCGCACTCGACCTGGACACCCTGCCGCAGGAAGGCGAGTACGAGACGCTGGCGGGTTTCTTGATGGTGATGCTGCGCCGCGTGCCCCGGCGCACCGACACCGTGACCTGGGGCGGCTACCGCTTCGAAGTGCTGGACGTGGACAGCTACCGCATCGACCAGGTGATGGTCACACGCCTGGGCGAGAGCGCGGCGCCTGCCGCGCCCGACGCAGCAGCATAGGCCGCACCGGCCACCGCAGGCAACGGGCAACGCGCCACGCGCCGCCCCACAACGCTCAGGCGCGGTGGTTGAACAGCCAGTTGCGCTGCGCGGCAAACACGGCGTCGGGGTACACCGCGCGGCCCCGGCTGCCGTTGTAGCGGCCCAGGGCCATGAACAGGTCGCCGCGTTCGCGGTCCATGTAGTGGCGCAGGATCACGCAGCCAAAGCGCAGGTTGGTCTGCATGTGGAACAGCTTGCCCGCGTCGCCATCGCCGATCACGCGCGTCCAGAACGGCATCACCTGCATGTAGCCCCGTGCGCCCACGCTGGACACGGCGAACTTGCGGAAGGCGCTTTCGACCTGGATCAGGCCCAGCACCAGCGATTCGTCGAGCCCGGCGCGCTTGGACTCGTACCACACGGTCTGCAGGAACTCGCGGCGCACCTCCAGATCGGGCTTGCGGCGGCGCAGCCGGTCGCTCATCGCGGCCAGCCAGCGCAGGTACTGCAGGCGCGACTCGGTGGTGAAGAATTCGGGCTCGGGTGGTGCCTGGTTGGCAATGGCCGACGACAACGCCGTGCGCACCGAATCGGCCAGCGGTTCTTCGAGTTGCCCGGCGCCGGCCAGCGCCGGGGCCCCCAGCCACCCGATCGGGGCTGCGAGGGCCGCCAGGCAAGCGCGGCGCGTCAGCAGTCCCCGGGTGCTCATACGGCCATGCGGCCCTTGAGGTGGGCCAGGATGTCGGCCACGGCCACCTTGGTGGCCGCTGCGTCGCGGCGGTGCTGGTATTCGACCAGACCGTCCTTGAGGTTCTTGTCGCCAATCGTCACGCGGTGCGGCACACCGATCAGCTCCCAGTCGGCAAACATCGCGCCCGGGCGCTCGCCACGGTCGTCAAGAATCACATCCACACCAGCGGCCAGCAGGTCGCCGTAGAGCGTTTCGGCGGCTGCCTTCACATCGGCGCTGCGGTCCATGCCGATGGGGCAGACCACCACGGTGAACGGTGCAATCGCGTCGGGCCAGATAATGCCGCGCTCATCGTGGTTCTGCTCGATGGCCGCCGCCGGCAGGCGCGTGACGCCGATGCCGTAGCAACCCATCTCGAAGAACGCGGGCTTGCCGTCTTCGCCCAGGAAGGTCGCATTCATGGCCTTGCTGTACTTGGTGCCCAGGTAGAACACATGGCCGACTTCGATGCCGCGCTCGATTGCGAGTTCGCCTGCGCCGTCGGGCGAGCGGTCGCCCGCCAGCACGTTGCGCAGGTCGGCCACCAGTTCCGGCTCGGGCAGGTCGCGGCCCCAGTTCACGCCGGTCAGGTGCACGTCCACCTCGTTGCCGCCGCAGATCCAGTCGGCCATCACGGCCACCTCGCGGTCGGCCACGATGCGCACCGGCTTCTTCAGGCCGATGGGGCCCAGATAGCCGGGCTTGCAGCCAAAGTGGTCTTCAATCTCGGCCACGGTCGCAAAGCGGAAGCCCACATTCAGGCCTGGCACCTTGGAGACCTTGATCTCGTTCATGTCGTGGTCGCCGCGCAGCAGCAGCAGCCAGACCTGGCTGCGCACGACATCGCCGTTCTCACCGATCTCGTCGGTGGCCAGCACCAGCGACTTCACGGTGCGCTCGAGCGGCACGCCCAGCAGGGCCGCCACATCGGCGCAGGTGCTTTTGCCCGGCGTGGGCGTGCGCACCAGCGCCTCGGCGGGCGCGGGGCGCGGGCCCTGCGGCGGCAGCGCCTCGGCCTTTTCCATGTTGGCCGCGTAATCGCTGTTCGGGCAGTAGACGATGGCGTCTTCGCCGGTGGAGGCGATCACCTGGAATTCTTCCGACAGATCGCCGCCGATGGCACCACTGTCGGCTGCTACGGCGCGGTAGCGCAGGCCGAAGCGGTCAAAAATGCGGCGGTACGCCTGGGCCATGACCTGGTAGCTGGCCTTGGCGGATACCTGGTCGCGGTCGAAGCTGTAGGCGTCCTTCATGATGAATTCGCGCCCCCGCATTAGGCCGAAGCGGGGACGGCGCTCGTCGCGGAACTTGGTCTGGATCTGGTACAGATTCTTGGGCAACTGCTTGTAGCTGCGCAACTCCTGGCGGGCAATGTCGGTGATCACTTCCTCGCTGGTGGGCTGCACGATGAAGTCACGGCCATGGCGGTCCTGGATGCGCAGCAGCTCGGGGCCCATCTTCTCGAAACGGCCGGTTTCTTGCCACAACTCAGCCGGTTGCACCACAGGCATGGTCAGCTCCACGGCCCCGGCGCGATTCATTTCCTCGCGCACGATGGCCTCGACCTTGCGGATCACGCGCAGGCCCATGGGCATGTAGTTGTAGATGCCCGCGCCGAGCTTGCGGATCATGCCTGCGCGCATCATGAGCTGGTGGCTGACCACTTCGGCGTCGGCCGGGGCCTCCTTGAGGGTCGAAATCAGGAATTGGGTGGCTTTCATGGGAGAGTGCGCGGAAGCGATCCGGTCCAGACTGGTCCTCTTGTCGCACGGCATGCCGCGTGCATAATGGATCCAGTTTCAAAATTTGGGGTTAGATTATGCTTGACCGGGACGGCTTTCGGCCGAACGTCGGCATCATCCTGCTCAACCACAAGAACCAGGTGTTCTGGGGCAAGCGCATCCGCACCCACAGCTGGCAGTTTCCGCAGGGTGGCATTGACCGGGGCGAATCCCCCGAGCAGGCCATGTTCCGCGAACTGCACGAAGAGGTGGGGCTGCAGCCAAGCCAGGTGCGCGTGGTGGCCCGTACGCGGGACTGGTTGCGCTACGAGGTGCCTGACCGGTACATCCGCCGCGATGCACGCGGCCACTACAAGGGCCAGAAGCAAATCTGGTACCTGCTGCAACTGCTGGGCCACGACTGGGATCTGAACCTTCGCGCCACCGACCACCCCGAGTTCGACGCTTGGCGTTGGAACGATTACTGGGTGCCGCTGGACGTGGTGGTGGAGTTCAAGCGCGGCGTCTATGAAATGGCGCTGACCGAACTGGCCCGTTACCTGCCCCGCCACGAACAACGCAATCGCTATCTGCGCAGCGGCATGCGCGCCCGCGAGCACGACGGCCACGGCTCCCCACAACGACCGCATTCCATGCTCGTACACCCCGGCATGGAAATGCCCCCGGGCGCAAGTTTCGATCCCGACCCGCAGAACAGCATGCCGGCCCCGCTGGAGGCTCCGGGCGGGCCGACGCCCACGCGTTGACGGCCAGATGATGGCCATCGCGCACTGACTTCAACATGCAAGGCGGTCGCCAGCAGCCTCTGCCTTACCCGGCAGAGCTGCCGGGCTCACGGTGACAGTGCGTACGGCCACGAAACGCATACACCCCGTGCTGCCTGCGCTGCGCAAAAACCGCAATCCTTGGGCCAGCGGCCTTGTGCCTTTGTACCAGCAAGCCAAGGTTCTGAACGTACCCACGCATGCCAACCTACTGCCTGTGGGGCCTTGGCAGCGCTTCGGTTCGCTTGGCGCTCCGCTGCGGGCACGGGCTTTGAGTAGTGGTGCCGCCATGCACCGCAGGGGGCAGCATGAGGCCGCAGCACGCTGCGGCCCAGCCGTTCAGGCTTGTTGCGTGAGCACCATGTTGTCGCGGTGCACCATCTCAGGTTCGGCGCTATAGCCCAATAGACGCTCGAACTCGCCGGAGGCACGGCGGCACAGCAAGCGCGCCTCGGCGCTGGCGTAGTTGGCCAGCCCTCGCGCAATTTCCACGCCGTCGGGCCCGCGCACGGCGATCACATCGCCCCGTGCAAAGTCGCCCTCCACCCCCGTCATACCGATGGGCAGCAGGCTCTTGCCTTCGTCGCGCACCTTGGCGGCGGCACCGGCGTCCACGGTCACGGCACCGCGCAGTTGCAGGTGGTCGGCCATCCACTGCTTGCGGGCCTGCTTCTTGGCGGTCTGGGCCACCAGCAGCGTGCCGATGGCGTCGCCAGCCACCAGGCGCAACAGTACGTCGTGCTCGCGGCCCCAGGCGATCACGGTGGATGCGCCAGAACCCGCCGCACGCTTGGCCGCAAGAATCTTGGTGATCATCCCGCCCTTGCCAATGCTGGAGCCTGCGCCCCCTGCCATGGCTTCGAGCGTGGGGTCACCCGCTTTGGCTTCGTGCACAAAGGTGGCGGTGGGGTCGCGCCGCGGATCGGCGGTGTACAGGCCCTTCTGATCGGTCAGGATCACCAGCGCGTCGGCCTCGACGAGGTTGGCCACGAGCGCGCCCAGCGTGTCGTTGTCACCGAACTTGATCTCGTCGTTGACGACCGTGTCGTTTTCATTGATGACCGGCACCACGCCCAGGCGCAACAGCGTAAGCAGCGTGGAGCGCGCATTCAGGTAGCGCTCGCGGTCGGCCAGGTCGGCATGCGTGAGCAGCACCTGGGCACTGCCCACGCCCTGCTCGCGCAGCTTGGTTTCGTACATCTGCGCAAGGCCCATCTGGCCCACGGCGGCGGCGGCCTGCAGCTCGTGCACCTCGCTCGGACGGGTGCTCCAGCCCAGGCGCTTCATGCCCTCGGCAATCGCACCGCTCGACACCATGACCACCTCGCGCGACGTGCCGTCGGCACCTCGCACCAAAGCTGCAAGCTGGCGGCACCATTCGCCGATGGCCGCCTCGTCCAGGCCACGGCCTTCGTTGGTGACAAGACTGGAGCCGACCTTGACCACGATGCGGCGTGCATCGCGCAATACGCTGGAAACCATGGATTCGATGAAAAAGGCCGCTTGTGCTTAGAAAGCAAGCACGAGCAGCTATCAAAACAATAGCAAATCAGGATTCGGGCGGAACATCCACGAAACGTGGATCCACTTCGGCCGGCGCCTGGGCGGCGCGCTGCTCGGCCTGGACGTGATCATAAATCGCACGGATCAGCGTCTCGCAGCCCTCGCGGGTCAGCGCCGAGATTTCGAACACCGGCCCCTTCCACTTGAAGCGTTTGACGAAATCCTTCACGCGGGCTGCGCGCTCTTCAGCAGGCACCATGTCGAGCTTGTTGAGCACAAGCCAGCGCGGTTTTTCATACAGCGCTGCGTCGTACTTTTTGAGTTCGCCCACGATGGCCTTGGCCTGCGCCACAGGATCCACCGCATCATCAAACGGCGCTAGATCCACGATGTGCAGCAGCAGCCGGGTGCGCTGCAGATGGCGCAGGAACTGGTGCCCGAGCCCCGCTCCTTCAGAGGCCCCCTCGATCAGCCCCGGGATATCAGCCACCACAAAGCTCTGCTCAGGCCCGACGCGCACCACGCCCAGGTTGGGGTGCAATGTGGTGAAGGGATAGTCGGCAATCTTGGGCCGCGCGTTCGACACCGCGGCGATGAAGGTGGACTTGCCCGCGTTGGGCATGCCCAGCAGGCCCACATCGGCCAGTACCTTGAGTTCGAGCTTGAGGCTCTTGCGCTCGCCCGGCCAGCCGGGCGTTTTCTGGCGCGGTGCGCGGTTGATGGCGCTCTTGAAGCGCAGGTTGCCGTAGCCGCCATCACCGCCCTTGGCAATGGTGATGACCTCTCCAGCATTCAATAATTCGTACAGCACCTCACCGGTCTCGGCGTCGGTGATGATGGTGCCCACGGGCATCTTGAGCGTGATGTCGTCACCCGCAGCGCCAAACATATCCGATCCCATGCCGTGTTCGCCGCGCTTGGCCTCGAAGCGGCGGGTGTAGCGATAGTCCACCAGCGTGTTCAGATTCGGGTCTGCCACGGCAAACACATGGCCACCGCGGCCGCCGTCGCCGCCGTTGGGACCGCCGAACTCTTTGTACTTTTCATGGCGGAACGAGACGCAGCCGTTGCCCCCGTCTCCAGCGGCGATATCGATAAAGGCTTCATCAACGAACTTCATGGCCAATCCAGTGTAACGAATGAGTGGATGGGGACCCGCGCACTCTGCGCTTTCGCCCACCCTGCAAACGACAAAGCCCCGCAGAGCGGGGCTTTGGCTTGCCTGGGCGATGCCTCAGACAGGGGTCACGTTGACCGTGTGCTTGGACAACGCACCCTTGGTGCCGAAGCTCACGTGGCCATCGACCAGCGCGAACAGCGTGTGGTCCTTGCCCACGCCGACGTTCGTGCCGGGGTGAAACTTGGTGCCGCGCTGGCGCACGATGATGGAACCGGCGCTGATCAATTCGCCGCCGAAAGCCTTCACACCGAGCATCTTGGGCTTGGAATCGCGCCCGTTTCGCGTAGAGCCGCCGCCTTTTTTCTGTGCCATGACTTCAGCTCCCGTTTAAGCAGCGATTGCACCGATCTGCAGTTCGGTGTACTGCTGACGGTGACCTTGGCGCTTTTGATAGTGCTTGCGGCGACGCATCTTGAAAATGCGCACCTTGTCGTGCTTGCCATGGGCTACGACCGTAGCCTTGACCGTTGCACCGGACACCAGGGGCGTGCCCACCTTCAGTTCAGCGCCGTTTCCGACGGCCAGAACCTGGTCGATCACGATTTCCTGGCCAACGTCCGCAGCAATCTGTTCTACTTTGATTTTCTCGCCGGAAGCAACGCGATACTGCTTGCCACCGGTTTTTATGACCGCGTACATGTGGACCTCTTGAGTTGAGTTCTGCGAACGGATTTCCGCAGAGCCCGCGATTGTACTACGGGGCGCCGAGGCTGTCACCCAGGGCCTGCGCGGCGCCCAGAGGATCAGCCTTCGGCCTCCTTGGCACGAATAGGCCCTTTCTATAATCCGGTCGCACTCTGCGCGACGACCACCTTGAACGCCCCCCTCCCCCCCGCCTCTCCCAACCCCCTAGCCCCCATCGCGCACGACATGCTCGAAGTGGACGGGGTGATTGCCCATCGACTGACGTCCAGCGTGCCGCTGGTCGCCCAGATCTCCCAGTACATCATCGCGGCTGGCGGCAAGCGCCTGCGACCGGCCCTGCTGCTGCTGATCTGCGGTGCCTTGGGCTACAAAGGGAGCGAACGCTTCAATCTGGCCGCGGTCGTCGAATTCATTCACACCGCCACGCTGTTGCACGATGACGTGGTGGACGAATCGACGCTGCGGCGTGGACGGGCCACGGCCAACGAGAGCTTCGGCAACCCCGCAAGTGTGCTGGTCGGAGACTTTCTGTACTCCCGAGCTTTTCAAATGATGGTGAGTGCGGGCAGCATGCGCATCATGGAAATCCTGTCGGATGCCACCAACGTGATCGCCGAAGGCGAAGTGCTCCAACTCATGAACATGCACGACGCTTCCCTGGACGAAGAGGGGTACCTGCGCGTCATTCGGTCCAAAACCGCCAAGTTGTTCGAGGCCAGCGCCCGTCTGGGAGCCGTGCTGGCAGGCGCCCCGCCTGCTACCGAAACCGCATGCGCCACCTATGGACAGGCCCTGGGCACTGCCTTTCAGATCATCGACGACGTCCTCGACTACGACGGCGTGGCCGCAGAAATGGGCAAGAACCTCGGGGACGATCTGCGCGAAGGCAAATCCACGCTGCCACTGATCGCAGCCATGCAACGCGGCACGCTGGAGCAATCGACCCTCATACGACAGGCGATCGAGCAAGGCAGTACCGAGCACCTGGAGGACATCGTGGCCATCGTTCGGAACACTGGCGCCCTCGATGTGGCCCGGAAGGCGGCTGCGGCCGAAGCACAGCGCGCGATCGATGCAATATCTAACCTGCCCATCAATCAGCACACGGCAAGTTTGCTACAATTAGCGGCTCAGCTTCTTGAGCGCCGCCATTGAATTGGCCTACGCGCCTTGAACAGACTGACATCGGGGTGTAGCTTAGCCTGGTAGAGCGCTACGTTCGGGACGTAGAGGCCGGAGGTTCGAATCCTCTCACCCCGACCAGATTTCCCTCGCAAACGAGGATGTACGAAGCCCCGCACCGCGGGGCTTCGTCGTATCAGCGGTCGCGAGTGGCAGATTGGTGGCAGAGGCGCTGCTTGCGCCGCAGCCTTCGCGTAGCAGCCTGCTGCCGACAGAGCCAAGCCTTACCCTCAAAGACAAGTAAAGCGATCGCATGACGCCCTGTGGAGAGCCACGCCCTCCGCACCGCCTGCGTCCGGTCATCAAACATCTCAGGGCCAGTGGCGGTGTCGCACAGCACCGACGCTTTTCACTCCACACGGGGTATGCCCGCTTCGCATTTCCTCGCACGCCAAGGTAAAACGCTTCGGGAATGATAGGATGATTTCCTTTCAGACCCTTACGCACATTGCTTTCTCGGTGACATGGCCGCAGTCGACACCTCATCCAAAGACGTTTCCGCCGTCGCCCTGCCTGGATTGGGTCGCGCGCTGATTGCGGCGGGCAAACTGAACCAAAAATCAGCCGAGGACATTTACAAGAAGTCACAAAGCACCCGCAGCAGTTTCATTGCGGAGCTGACGGGATCCGGGGTGGTGTCGGCCGCCGATCTGGCACATACCGTCTCGTCTGTTTTCGGTGCCCCGCTCTTGGATCTGGATGCGCTGGACCCCCAGCGCCTGCCCCGGGATCTGCTGGATGTCAAGATCTGCCAGGCCTACCGTGTGGTGGTGCTAAGCAAGCGCAACAACCGGCTGATCGTTGCCACTGCGGATCCTACGGACCAAGAAGCCGCGGAAAAGATCAAGTTCACGACGCAAATGGGCGTGGACTGGGTAATCGCCGAATTCGACAAGCTCAATCGGCTCGTGGATGCCACTACAAAGTCGGCCACAGAATCCATGGACGCCATCGTTGGCAACGGCGGTGAATTTGATTTTGCCGACGTGACGGTCGAAGAGGCGACGGAAAGCCAGGAGACAGGCGCCAACGAAGTCGAAGACGCGCCTATCGTCAAGTTTTTGCACAAGATGCTGATTGACGCGTTCAATATGCGGGCATCTGACTTGCATTTTGAGCCCTACGAACACCAATACCGCGTTCGGTTTCGTATTGACGGGGAACTGCGCGAGATTGCGTCGCCCCCGATTGCGATCAAGGACAAACTGGCCTCGCGCATCAAAGTGATCTCGCGACTCGATATTTCGGAAAAGCGCGTGCCGCAGGATGGGCGAATGAAGCTCAAGGTAGGACCTGACCGGGTGATCGATTTCCGTGTGAGCACCCTGCCAACCTTGTTCGGGGAAAAGATCGTGATCCGTATCCTGGATCCGAGCAGCGCGCGACTGGGCATTGATGCGCTGGGATATGAACCCGAAGAAAAAGAGCGTCTGCTCCACGCGATCGCCCGCCCCTACGGCATGATTTTGGTGACAGGCCCGACCGGCTCCGGCAAGACCGTGTCGCTCTATACATGCCTGAACCTGCTGAATAAGCCTGGCGTGAACATTGCCACCGCTGAAGACCCATCGGAAATCAACTTGCCGGGCGTCAACCAGGTCAACGTCAATGAGAAGGCCGGACTGACGTTCGCGGCAGCTCTCAAGGCGTTTCTGCGTCAGGATCCGGACATCATCATGGTGGGCGAAATCCGTGATCTGGAGACTGCAGACATCGCCATCAAGGCTGCCCAGACCGGGCATCTGGTGCTGTCTACCCTCCACACCAACGATGCCCCCACCACGCTCACGCGGATGCGTAACATGGGGATTGCCCCGTTCAACATTGCATCCAGCGTCATTCTGATCACCGCCCAGCGCCTGGCGCGGCGGCTGTGCGCGCAATGCAAGGCACCAGCCGATATTCCGCACGAGTCCCTGTTGGAGGCTGGCTACCGCGAGGAGGACATCGATGGCACGTGGGTCACTTACCGCCCCGTGGGATGCTCAGCCTGCAACAACGGCTACAAGGGCCGAGTGGGTATCTACCAGGTGATGCCGGTGTCCGAGGAAATGCAGCGCATCATCCTGCGCGATGGCAGTGCCCTTGAGATTGCCGAACAGGCCAAACGCGAAGGCGTCCGCTCGCTTCGCGAATCGGGGCTGCATAAGGCACGCATCGGTCTGACGTCACTGGAAGAAGTGCTGGCCGTGACCAACGAATAACAGAAGCGAGCTTATTCGCTAGACCAGGGAGAGCACCATGGCAACTGCAACAGCAAAAAAAGACGTCCAGGATTTTGTCTTCGAGTGGGAAGGCAAAGACCGCAATGGCAAGGTGGTGCGCGGCGAGGTACGGGCAGTCGGCGAGAACCAGGTACAAGCCACACTACGCCGCCAAGGTGTGCTGCCTACGAAGATCAAGAAGCGCCGCATGCGCAGCGGCAAGAAGATCAAACCCAAGGACATCGCGCTTTTCACCCGGCAGCTCGCCACGATGATGAAGGCCGGGGTGCCCCTTTTGCAGGCTTTTGACATCGTGGGCCGCGGCAACGCGAATCCCAGCGTCACCAAGTTGCTAAACGATATCCGCGGCGATATCGAAACCGGCACGTCGCTCAATGCTGCGTTTCGCAAGTACCCGATGTACTTCGACAGCCTTTACTGCAATCTGGTTGAGGCAGGCGAAGCCGCCGGTATTCTCGAAGGATTGCTGGACCGCCTCGCGACTTACATGGAGAAAACTGAGGCCATCAAGTCGAAAATCAAGTCTGCCTTGATGTACCCGATTTCGGTGGTCATCGTGGCCTTTGTGGTCGTGACCATCATCATGATCTTTGTGATCCCGGCGTTCAAGGACGTGTTCAGCTCATTTGGTGCCGATCTGCCTGCCCCCACGCTGTTTGTGATCGCCATCAGCGAAGTGTTCGTGAAATGGTGGTGGCTCATTTTTGGCGGTATCGGCGGCACATTCTTCTTTTTCATGCAGGCTTGGCGCCGCAGTGAGAAGGTTCAGATGTTCATGGACCGGCTGCTGCTGCGCATTCCTGTGTTTGGGCCACTGATCGACAAATCCTGCGTTGCGCGCTGGACCCGAACACTGTCCACCATGTTTGCCGCCGGTGTACCTCTGGTAGAGGCGCTCGATTCCGTGGGTGGCGCTTCGGGCAACTCCGTGTATGAGATGGCCACCGACCGCATCCAGCAAGAAGTATCAACTGGCACCAGCCTGACGGCTGCCATGACGAATGCCAACGTGTTTCCGTCCATGGTGCTGCAGATGTGTGCGATCGGCGAGGAGTCCGGCTCCATCGACCACATGCTGGGCAAGGCGGCCGACTTCTACGAAGAAGAGGTCGATGACATGGTGGCAGGGCTTTCGAGCCTGATGGAGCCCATCATCATCGTGTTCCTGGGCACGCTGATCGGCGGCATTGTGGTGTCCATGTACCTGCCAATCTTCAAGTTGGGGCAGGTTGTCTGATGCTCGGTTTGCAAGGAATGGATGCGCTCATCGCGGGGACCATCGGGCTTTTGATTGGCAGTTTCCTGAACGTGGTGATCCACCGCCTGCCGCGTATGATGGAGCGCGCCTGGGCTGCGGAATGCCACGACTACCTGATCGAGCAGGGCCAAACCCCACCTGCCCTTCCATCAGACCGGTTCAACCTGCTCACACCGCGCTCGCGCTGTCCGCACTGCGGCCACGCAGTGCGCTGGTATGAGAACATCCCTGTACTGAGCTATCTCGTCCTGCGGGGACGTTGCTCTGCCTGCAAGACGCGCATTTCATGGCGCTATCCCATAGTAGAGCTTTCGACTGCAGCGCTGTTCGCGGTTTGCGCCTGGCGCTGGGGACTGACCCCGACTGCCCTGGCGTGGTGCGGCTTCAGCGCTGCCCTGCTCGTGCTGGCGCTGATCGACTGGGACACCACCTTGCTGCCCGACAGTATCACCCTGCCCCTGCTCTGGGCAGGCCTGTTGGCGGCCATGCTGCGCTGGACGCCTGTGTCGGTCTCCGACGCCTTATGGGGGGCGATGGGCGGCTACCTGTCGCTCTGGACGGTGTATTGGGCCTTCAAACTCGTCACCGGGAAAGAAGGCATGGGCTACGGTGACTTCAAGCTGTTTGCCGCGCTGGGCGCTTGGTTTGGATGGACAGCCCTGGTGCCCATCATCCTGGTGTCGTCGGTCATCGGAGCGATCGTGGGCATTGGCATGAAGCTCTTCAAGAATCTGCGCGAAGGAGGCTACGTGCCCTTCGGCCCGTTTCTCGCAGGTGCCGGCTTCGCGGCGATGATCGTCGGCCCCCAGGCGCTCTTGCAACGCATCCTGGGCTGGCTAGGCCTGTGAGCAAGGCTTTGCACCCACGGGGTGTTGAGCGTTCACGAGACACAGATTGATTCCGACCCAGCACACGCGCACCATCGGCCTGACCGGCGGCATCGGCAGCGGCAAAAGCACGGTGGGCCAATTTCTGGCGGATGCCGGCGCCACCCTGATCGATGCCGACGCCATCGCACGCGAAGTCACCGGACCGGATGGCAGCGCCATGCCGGCGATACGGAAGGCGTTCGGACATGCGTTTGTGACGGCAGAGGGCGCGCTCGACCGGGACCGCATGCGTTCGCTGGCCTTCACCGACCCCGACGCACGGGTACAGCTTGAGCAGATTGTGCACCCCCTGGTGGGCAGCACCGTATCGGCACGCGCCCAGACGGCTATCGAGGCTGGCAGTCGCCTTGTGGTGCTGGACATTCCGCTGCTTGCCGAATCCCGGCGCTGGCCTGCGCAACTGGACGCTGTCGTGGTGGTCGATTGCCCCGCAGCCGTCCAAATCGCCCGCGTGATCGCGCGCAGTGGCCTGGCAGAAGATGCCGTCAGGGCCATCATTGCGGCGCAGGCGTCAAGAAGCTTGCGGCGCAGCCTGGCCGATGTGGTGATTCACAACGAGGGCGTTGACCTGGCCGCATTGCGCACGCTCGCTCTGCAGGTGGGGCGCCGGTTCGGGCTATGATGATGTGATCGCCCTCGATGGCGTGCGCCAAGGCGTGCTGCACACGCCGTGAGCGCACTCTACCGAATCTGCCGAGACCTGCGGAACCTGCCAGCGTGATCCTTTACGAATACCCCTTCAACGAACGCCTGCGCACCTACCTCCGGCTGGAGCACCTGTTCCGCCGCCTCGGCGAGCTGATCCCCCGCACACATCCGCTGGACCACCACTTCGCGCTGGTTACGATGTTCGAAGTGATGGATGTGGCTGCGCGGGCCGATCTGAAATCTGACGTACTCAAGGACATCGAACGCCACAAGCAACAGCTCGACAGCTACCGTGGCAACCCGTCAATTTCCGAACGCGCGCTGGACGCCGTGATTGCCCAGCTGGACCACTGTTTCCAGGCGTTGAACACGCAGGCCGGCAAAGCGGGCCACACGCTCGCTGAAAACGAGTGGCTGATGAGCATCCGCAGCCGTGTGGGCATTCCGGGGGGGACCTGCGGGTTCGACCTGCCGGCCTATTACGCATGGCAGCACCGCGCGCCTGAAGAGCGGCAGCAGGCGCTGCAAGGCTGGGCCGCTGCGCTGGCACCGCTGGCCGAATCCATCTTCCTGCTGCTCAAGCTGCTGCGCGACTCTGGCGTGCCGCAGAAAGTCGCAGCCGAGCGAGGACAGTTCCAGCAGAACCTGCCGCAGGGCCGTACCTTCCAATTGCTGCGCCTGCGCATCGATCCATCGCTCAACCTGATTCCGGAGATCAGCGGCAATCGGCTGATCGTCTCCGTTCGGCTGATGCGCCAGGGCGCGGACGAGCGCCTGCATGCCTGCCCAGAGGATGCGACCTTCGAGCTCACCCTCTGCGCATAAGCCGCCTCTCCCGCCCGCCACGCCGCGACGCGAATGACTGCGCCCGCCCCATCTCCCGCCGACACCACATCCACCATCGTGCGCACCGTGCGGTGCCCGCAGTGCGGCGGCGAGAGCCTGTACGCGCCCAGCAACCCGCACCGCCCGTTCTGCTCGGAGCGCTGCCGCCAGATCGACCTGGGCGTGTGGGCCAGCGATGGCTACCGCGTGCCCAGCGCCTCTGGGCCAGACGCCGAGCACGGAGACCCCACCACGGGTGACTGAGGGGCTTGCGCGGGCAAGCGCTCGCATCCACAGGGTCTACGGCCTGCCACCCAGCCTCAGATCAATATCGGGCGCTCGTGCTTGTTTGATAAGCACGAGCAGCTATTAAAATGATAGCAAACAACCATCAAGGCCTGCTGCTCTACCAGAATGTTGGGGTCGGCCCCGTCGTCGCCATACAGCGGCCAAGGCTGGGTCGAGCACCCGTCTGAACACGCCACCTCTGCACGCAAACGCCATCCCGCATGGGCAGGCGGCGCCAGCCCACCCACATGGCCTGTACGGCCCAGGCGGTCAATCGGTGCCTGCAGACTCCTGCGGCAGCACGGCCACCTCGGTCGGCAGGCCCCGCTCTTGCGCCAGCCACTGCAGCACGGGCAATGCGCCGGGCAACACCGGCGACACGGTCAGCGGCAACTGCTGCCAGGCCATCTGCTGGCCTTCGCGCATGTCGAAGTCGCCGCTCCAGCGCGTGACCTTGCACCAGTGCAGGCGCACCAGCGCGTGCGGGTAGTCGTGCTCGGTCACTTTCCAGACCTCAACCGGGCCGATGGTGACGCCGATTTCCTCCACGAGTTCGCGGCGCAGCGCCTGCTCGACGGTTTCCCCGGCTTCGAGCTTGCCGCCCGGAAACTCCCAGTAGCCCGCATACGGCTTGCCTGGTGGGCGGGTGGACAGCAGCAGTGCGCCATCCACCTCGCGGATCAGCACGCCCACGGCCACCTCGGTGTGCTTGCGTGGCGGCATCCCGGCGGCGCTCGGATCAACGGCTGGCATGGCGCCCCGCATAGTCGCGTGCAAACTGGAAGGCCACGCGGCCGCTGCGCGAGCCGCGCTCCAGCGCCCACACCAGTGCCTCGGGCCGTGCCGCCTCGATCGCCGTCGGCGACACGCCCAGATGGGCCAACCACTGCGCGGCAATCTGCAGGTATTCGTCCTGGCTGAAGGGGTAGAAGCTCACCCACAGGCCAAAGCGCTCAGACAGCGAGATCTTTTCCTCCACCACCTCGCCCGGGTGCACTTCGCCGTCTTCCGTGTGCGTGTACGTGAGGTTTTCCTTCATGTACTCGGGCAGCAGGTGCCGGCGGTTGCTGGTCGCGTAGATCAGCACGTTGGGCGTGGCAGCGGCCACAGAGCCGTCCAGAATCGACTTGAGCGCCTTGTAGCCGGGCTCACCCTCCTCAAAGCTCAGGTCGTCGCAGAACACCATGAACTTCTCAGGGCGACCCGCCACCACGTCGATGATGTCGGGTAGGTCCACCAGATCGGTCTTGTCCACCTCGATCAGACGCAGGCCGCGCGGTGCGTATTCGTTCAGGCAGGCCTTGATCAGCGACGATTTGCCCGTGCCCCGCGCGCCTGTGAGCAGCACGTTGTTGGCCGGCTGGCCTGTCACGAACTGTTCGGTGTTGCGCTGGATGCGCTCCTTCTGTCCGTCGATCTCCTTCAGGTCCGACAGGCGGATGCCGGCCACATGGCGCACGGGTTCGAGCGTGCCATGGCCCGACGAGCGCTTGCGGTAGCGCCAGGCAATCGACGCCCCCCAGTCGGGCGCCGACAGTGGCTGGGGCAGGATGGATTCGAGGCGCGCCAGCACCTGCTCGGCGCGCTGCAGAAGCTGTTCGAAGGCGGGGTTCATGCGAAGCAGGCGGTGGCCGCCAAGGTCTAATGGAATGGGGGCGCCCCGCAGGCTCTCGGGGCTGTGGCCAGGGCCTGAGACAGGCCACCCGGGCCTGCCTGCGGCCGAACGCTCACGAGCGATAGTCGGCGTTGATGGTCACGTAGTCGTGGCTGAAGTCGCAGGTCCAGACCGTCTGCACGGCCGAACCACGGCCCAGCGCCACGCGCACCGTGATCTCGCTTTGCTTCATCACGCGCTGACCGTCTTCCTCGCGGTACGCGGGGTTGCGCCCCCCGTTGACGGCCACATGCACGTCGTCGAGGAACAGGTCGATCGTGCCCTGGTCCAGGTCGTCGATGCCCGCGTAGCCCACGGCCGCCAGGATGCGGCCCAGGTTCGGGTCGCTGGCATAGAAAGCCGTCTTGACCAGCGGCGAGTGGGCAATCGCATACGCGACCTGGCGGCACTCGGCTTCGGTGCGACCGCCTTCCACGCGCACGGTGATGAACTTGGTCGCACCTTCACCATCGCGCACGATGGCCTGGGCCAGGGTTTGCGCCACCTGCATCAGCGCCGCCTTCAGCGCCTGGCCCTCGGGGCTGTCGAGCGAGGTGATGGAGGCATTACCCGCCTTGTGCGTGGCCACCAGCACGAAGGAATCGTTGGTGGAGGTGTCGCCGTCGATGGTGATGCGGTTGAAAGAGGCATCGGCCAGTTCGCGTACCAGTGGCTGCAGCAACTCGGGGGCAATGCAGGCGTCGGTGGCCAGAAAGCCCAGCATGGTCGCCATGTTCGGTCGGATCATGCCCGCGCCCTTGCTGATGCCGGTGGCATGCACCGGCACACCGCCAATGGTGGTACGCACGCTGCTGGCCTTGGGCACGGTGTCCGTGGTCATGATGCCTTCAGCAGCCCGCGCCCAGTGCGCAGGCTGCGCATCGGCCAGGGCGGCCGGCAGCGCTGCGGCAATGCGGTCGTTGGGCAGGGGCTCCATGATCACGCCAGTGGAAAACGGCAGCACCTGCTCGGGGGATACCTCGAGCAGGCGGGCCAGCGCGATGCAGGTAGCGCGCGCGCGCACCAGGCCGTCGGCTCCGGTGCCTGCATTGGCGTTGCCCGTGTTGACCACCATGGCGCGCACCGGGTGGCCGCTGGCCAGATGCTCGCGGCACACCTGCACCGGGGCAGCACAGAAGCGGTTCTGCGTGAACACACCGGCCACAGAGGCTCCCTCTTCAAGCAGGAAGACCGTCAGGTCCTTGCGCTGCGCCTTGCGCACGCCAGCCTCGGTCACGCCGATGCGCAAGCCGGCGATGGGATGCAGGTCTTCGGCCACCGGGGGCTTCAGGTCAACGGGCATGAGGGCTCCTTGTTACGCGGGCCGGCGCCCCATGCGCCAGCCGAAAAAACCGGATGGGAAAACGACAACACGGGCCGCGGCCCGTGTTGCTGGCCTGGGCCGCTCAGCTAAGCTTGCCGTGGCACTGCTTGTACTTCTTGCCGCTGCCGCATGGGCAGGGGTCGTTGCGGCCAATGCGCATGTCAGCGTACGGGTTGGCGCCAGCGGCTGGCGTGGTCTCGGCCTCGCCGCTCTCGGTGGGCGCGGTATAGGTCACGTTGGCGATGTTTTCGGCGCGCGCCTCGATGGCCTGGGCGGCCTGCTCGATCTGCTCGTTGGACTGCACCTGCACCGTCATGAGGATGCGGGTGACCTCGTTCTTCACCTGGTCGATGAGCTGGCGGAAGAGCTCAAAGGCCTCCCGCTTGTATTCCTGCTTGGGCTGCTTCTGCGCATAGCCGCGCAGGTGGATGCCCTGGCGCAGGTAATCGAGCGCGCTCAGATGGTCTCGCCAGGTCGAATCGAATGTCTGCAGCAGCACCATGCGCTCGAAATTGGTGAAGTTCTCGCGCCCAACCAGCGCCACCTTGGCATCGAAGGCTGCATGGGCCGCCTCAAGCACCTTCTCCAGGATATCTTCATCCGTGACCGCCTGCGAGCCTTCCACCCAGGCCACGAGGCCGAGCTCCATGCGCCACTCTTCGGCCAGCGCCTTTTCCAGTGCGGGCAGATCCCACTGCTCTTCCACCGACTCGGCAGGCACGTGCTGGCGCACCAGATCGGTGACGCAATCCTCGCGCATCGAACGAATGATGTCCGAGAGGTCGGCCGCGTCGATGATTTCGTTGCGCTGGCGGTAAATCACCTTGCGCTGGTCGTTCGACACATCGTCGTATTCGAGCAGTTGCTTGCGGATGTCGAAGTTGCGGGCCTCGACCTTGCGCTGTGCCGATTCGATGCTGCGCGTCACAATGCCCGCCTCGATGGCTTCCCCGTCGGGCATCTTGAGGCGGTCCATGATCGCGCGCACACGGTCACCCGCGAAGATGCGCATCAGGGAATCGTCCAGGCTCAGGTAGAAGCGAGAGGAACCAGGGTCGCCCTGGCGGCCCGAACGGCCGCGCAGCTGGTTGTCAATACGGCGCGACTCGTGGCGCTCAGTGGCGATGATGCGCAGGCCACCCAGCGACTTCACCTCTTCGTGATCCAGTTTCCACTGCGCGCGCAAGGCCTCGACGCGCTGCGTGCGCATGGCCTCGTCGAGCGAGGCATCGGCTTCGATGGCCGCCACTTCCTTTTCGATGTTGCCGCCGAGCACGATGTCGGTGCCGCGGCCCGCCATGTTGGTGGCGATCGTGATCATGCCCTTGCGGCCCGCCTGCGCGACGATGTCGGCCTCGCGGGCATGCTGCTTGGCATTGAGCACCTGGTGCGGCAAACCCGACTTCTCCAGCAGCTGGGCAATGATTTCAGAGTTCTCGATCGAGGTGGTGCCTACGAGCACCGGCTGGCCACGACCATGGCAATCGCGGATGTCCTGGATGGCGGCGTCGTATTTCTCACGTGTGGTCTTGTACACGCGGTCCAGCTGGTCGTCACGGCGGTTCGGGCGGTTGGGGGGAATCACCACCGTTTCCAGGCCGTAGATTTCCTGGAACTCATAGGCTTCGGTGTCGGCGGTGCCTGTCATGCCCGCGAGCTTGCCGTAGAGGCGGAAATAGTTCTGGAACGTGATCGAGGCCAGGGTCTGGTTCTCCGCCTGGATCTTCACGCCTTCTTTGGCTTCCACCGCCTGGTGCAGGCCATCGCTCCAGCGGCGGCCCGTCATCAGGCGGCCGGTGAATTCGTCCACGATCACGATTTCACCGTTTTGCACCACGTAATGCTGATCACGGTGGTACAGATGCTGCGCCTTGAGCGCCGCGGACAGGTGGTGCATAAGCGTGATGTTGGCCGGGTCATACACCGAAGCACCCTCCGCCAGCAAGCCGTGCGTGAGCAGCAGGCGCTCAGCGGTTTCATGCCCCTGCTCGGTCAGGAAGACCTGATGGCTCTTCTCGTCGACCGTGAAGTCTCCGGGCTTGGTAACCCCAAGGCCCGTGCGCGGATCCGCCTCGCCTTCCTGGCGCACGAGATGGGGTACGACCTTGGTCATCGCAAGATACAAGGCCGTGTGGTCCTCGGCTTGGCCGCTGATGATCAGCGGCGTTCGCGCTTCGTCGATCAGGATCGAGTCGACTTCATCGACGATGGCGTAGTTCAGGAGACGCTGCACACGATCGCGCGCCTCGTACACCATGTTGTCTCGCAAGTAGTCGAAGCCGTATTCGTTGTTGGTGCCGTAGGTGATGTCTGCGGCGTAGGCGGCCTGCTTGTCTTCGCGCGGCATCTGCGGCAGGTTGATGCCCACCGACAAGCCCAGGAAGTTGTACAAGCGCCCCATCCACTGGGCATCGCGGTTGGCCAGGTAGTCGTTCACCGTCACCACGTGCACACCCTTGCCCGACAGCGCGTTCAGGTACACCGGCAGCGTTGCCGTCAAGGTCTTGCCTTCGCCAGTCCGCATTTCAGCAATCTTGCCGAAATGCAGGGCCATCCCACCAATAAGCTGCACATCGAAGTGGCGCATCTTCATGATGCGCTTGGAGCCCTCCCGCACCACGGCGAAGGCTTCGGGCAGCAGATCGTCCAGCGATTCACCCTTGGCCACGCGCGCCTTGAACTCATCGGTCTTGGCGCGCAGTGCCTCATCCGACAACTTCTCGTACTCTGGCTCCATCGCATTGATGCGGGCAACCGTTTTGCGGTACTGCTTAAGGAGCCGGTCGTTGCGGCTGCCGAAGATTTTGGTGAGGAAGTTGGTGGCCATGCGAACGGGAGCGGCCGCGTGCTTGCGCGACGCAGCCGCCGAAATCCTTACGTGAATTGAAACCAGATGGGTGCATAGACGCGGATTGCAAGCTCATCCGCTGCAAGCTGCCAGCACCCCAGCCGCGGCGATTCTACCTGCCCGCTGCAGTCACCTGCGGGGCGACGTGCGCACTGGCTGTAGACCCTGCAGCAGTCACGGCTCCGCCAGCCCCACCTGCACTCAGGAATTTCTGTGGATCCTGAAAAACCCCCTGCACCAGCACTTCAAAGTGGAGGTGTGGCCCAGTAGATCGCCCTGTCGAGCCCACCTCTGCGATCTTTTGACCACGTCGCACCAGATCGCCTTGCTTGACCAGCACCTTGGATGCGTGTGCGTAGCGGGTGACTAGCTGATTGCCATGATCGATTTCGACCATGTTTCCGTACTGGGGGTGATACTCTTGGGCGACCACCACACCCCCCGCAGCAGCCAGGATGGGGGTCCCGACATCTGCCTGAAAATCCAGGCCGGTGTGAAGCGCCGACTGCCCCGTGATCGGGTCAAGCCGCCACCCAAAAGCGGACCCGGGTGGGCGATTGCTCACTGGCGCCTGGGTGGGCACCATTTTCTTGCGGATGTGTTGATCGAATAGACGCGACTCCAACACTGTCATCAGATCCACCCGCTGGGTGCTTACGCGCTCCAGATCGTCCATGGCACGCTGCAACTCCTCCATGGATAACGATCGCGCAGCAACCAATGCCCCGCCTCGACCTCCACCACTTCGCGGAAGCTCTGCGGGTGTGAGACCTGCAAGGCCCAGCACACGATCACCCAAAGACTCCAGTTGCTCCATGCGCGCTTGCATCTCGCCCACGCGGCGGGCCATCTCGTCCAGGTTGGCCCGCATGAAACGGTCGCGCTCGGCAAATTCGTCCTGGGTCACCAGACGCACCAGCGAACCCACCACCGGCCACCCCTCACGCGCGCCCTTGAGAAACACCCAGTGATACAAGCCCACCGACAACAAAACCAGACACAGGGAGGCCGCTAGCGACGCCAGCAGCAACCGGGTGCCGGTCAGGTGAATGACGCGGCTGCGCGCAAAGCGGGCGTCCGTGATAATCAGCTGCACTCTCACACTCCTCGCAGATCGACCCCTAGATGCAACGCCGCCACCACGCCATCACGCTGCAGCAGGCATCCCAGGAATCGCCGACCTTGGCCCGCCTGACCGCGATGGCCCAGGAGTCCGTCGCGCGCTGGAAGGCCGTTGAATTGTTGGTCCCTGCCACGCTGCGCGCGGCCATACAGCCAGGACCCATCGAAGGAGCCACTTGGTGCCTGCTGGTCCGCAACAATGCCGTGGCGGCGAAGTTGCGCCAGCTGTCGCCTGCTTTGCAGGCTCACCTCAGAAGCCGGGGGTGGGAGGTTACCGCGATTCGGTTGAAAGTTCAAACCGGCGGTTGAGCGACGATGCGCAAGTCTTGGGGTGCTTCACGGAAACGCACCTGCGTTCCATGATCGATGGCGACGAAAGCGCCGTATCCCAACTGTCACCTTGGGCAAGAGCCAAAGGGGGAGGACAAAAGATGTGGTGCCGGTTGTCGGATTCGAACTGACGACCTACCGCTTACAAGGCGGGTGCTCTACCAACTGAGCTAAACCGGCGAAACTTGCATTCTATATCAGGCGACACATGCTGCCGAAGACGAATCGCCTCCCAAACAGCCCCCGGCACAACGCTGCGACGCCAGAAACAGCATTGCTCAAGAGCTGACCGGGCGTTCACTTCACGCGCTTGAGCGAAGGCCTCGCGCCACCCGGCGGCACTGGCCCACGAGGCGGAGGTTCTGTGTCCACCCCGCGGTCTGGGTCGGACGTGACAAGCTGCACCACCCGATCAGCCGCAGACCCCGGTTCGGACTCGCTTTTGTCGTGCGCCGGCTTGTGCGGCGCAGCATCGGCCAGCCTTTCAGACTCGCCACCATCCGCCACCAGCAGATCCGTGGGCGGCGGAAATGCCATGCCTTGTCCGTTCTCGCGCGCATAAATCGCCAAGATCCGGCTGACAGGCACCAGGATGTCCCTGGGCACCCCGCCAAAGCGCGCGCGAAACTCCACGAAATCGTTGCCGATTTGCAGTGAACTGGTGGCGTCGTAGCTCACATTGAGCACGATCTCACCGTTTTGCACAAATTCACGAGGCACTTGAACCGAGTCGTCCACCTTGACCGCCACATAAGGCGTAAAACCGTTGTCCGTGCACCATTCGTGCAGTGCACGGATCAGGTACGGCCGGGTGGAGGTGGATTCCTGGGCATTCATGAAGGGACTCTCTCAGCAGTCAGATAGAGCAAGAGCCCCCGCTCACTTGCGCATGACCTTCTCGGACGGTGTCAGCGCCTCAATATAGGCAGGCCGCGAGAAGATGCGCTCTGCATACTTCAGCAAGGGGGCAGCGTTCTTGCTCAGCTCGATGCCATAGTAGTCCAAGCGCCAGAGCAGAGGCGCGATGGCCACGTCCAGCATGGAGAAATTGTCACCCAGCATGTACTTGTTCTTCAGGAACACGGGGGCGAGTTGCGTGAGACGGTCACGGATGTGGGCCCGCGCCTTCTCCAAAGCCTTCTCGTTGCCCTTGGTCGTGCGCGACTCCAAGGTATTCACGTGTACGAACAGTTCCTTCTCGAAGTTCAGCAGGAACAGACGCACCCGCGCACGGTCCACCGGATCGCCGGGCATGAGCTGCGGATGCGGGAAGCGCTCGTCGATGTACTCATTGATGATGTTCGACTCGTACAGGATCAGGTCTCGCTCGACCAGGATGGGTACCTGGCCGTACGGATTCATCACGCTGATGTCTTCGGGCTTGTTGTACAGATCCACGTCGCGGATCTCAAAGTCCATGCCTTTTTCGAACAGAACGAAACGGCAACGGTGGGAGAAGGGACAGGTGGTTCCCGAGTAAAGCACCATCATGGTGAGCGACTCCTAAAAATCAAAAGAGTGGGACGCCAATAGACGCCCACTCCATCAGGGGATGCCGCGTGGTGACACCCACGCGGTGAATCGGCTGGTGAATTACTTCACGTCCTTCCAGTAGGCGGCATTGAGTCGCCAGGCCAGTACGGTGAAGAATCCGAGGAAAATCATCACCCAGACACCGACCCGGATCCGGGTGTTCTGAGCAGGCTCCCCCATCCACGCCAAGTAGTTCACAAGGTCCGCAATCGTCTCGTCGTACTGCTGAGGCGTCATCACACCGGGCGTGATCTGCTCCCAGCCCTTGAAGACTTGGGTCTTGTGACCGTGGCTCTCAACCTCTTCGAACACCGGGCGACGGCTACCCTGCAATTCCCACAACACGTGCGGCATGCCCACACTGGGGAATGCCAGATTGTTCCATCCCGTGGCCTTGGTTTCGTCGCGGTAGTAGGTGCGCAGGAATGTGTACAAGTAATCCACGCCATCACCCTTGCCGATGGCAGAGCGCGATCGTGCAATCACCGTAAGGTCGGGTGGGTTGGCGCCGAACCATTCCTTGGCCTGACGCGGATCGATGGCGGACTTCATGGTCTCACCGACCTTGTCGGTCGTGAACAGCAGGTTGTCCTTGATCTGCTGGTCGGTCAAACCGATATCACGCAGGCGGTTGTAGCGCATGAAAGCCGCCGAGTGGCAGTTCAGGCAATAGTTCACAAACACCTTAGCACCGTTTTGCAGCGAGGCCAGATCCGTGGTCTTCTTGGGGGCCTTGTCCCAGGCGATCGTGTCACCACCCGCGGCATGTGCCGCGCCAGCCGCCAGGCCAAGGGCAGCGATCAACGTGAGGATGATTTTTTTCATGGTCTGCTTCTCCCGCTCAGTGCGCTGCAAAGGTGACACGGTCCGGCACCGGCTTGGGCTCACCCAGACGGCTCCACCAAGGCATCAGCAGGAAGAAACCGAAATAGAACAACGTACCCACCTGGGAGACGCGCTCGCCCAACGGCGAGGGCGGCTGCACACCCAGGTAGCCCAGAATCAGGAAGTTGAACACGAACACCGCGTACAGGTACTTGTGCCATGTCGGGCGGTAGCGAATCGACTTGACCGGGCTGTGATCGAGCCAGGGCAGGAAGAACAGAATGATCACAGCACCGCCCATGACGACCACGCCCCAGAACTTGGCGTCGATCGCCAGCATCAGGGCCACAGCCACCACAGCTGCGCCCACGATGCCACCCTTGACGATGGTGGGCAGCTTGGCCTTGATTACGCCCAGCACGGCTCCTGCCAGCACACACAGGATGAGCACATACATCATCTCGGTGGTGATGGCGCGCAGCATCGAGTAGAACGGCGTGAAGTACCAGACGGGCGCAATGTGCGCGGGTGTCTTCAGCGGATCAGCAGGAATGAAGTTGTTGAACTCCAGGAAATAGCCGCCGAATTCCGGAGCGAAGAACACCACTGCGCTGAACACCATCAGGAACACGCTCACGCCCAGAATGTCGTGCACCGTGTAGTACGGGTGGAAAGGAATGCCGTCGAGCGGCTTGCCATTGGCATCCTTCGGAGCCTTGGGACCCTTGATTTCCACACCGTCCGGGTTGTTCGAACCCACATCGTGCAGGGCCAGCAGGTGGGCCACCACAAGACCGAGCAGCACCAGCGGCACAGCAATCACGTGGAAGGCGAAGAAGCGGTTCAGCGTTGCATCGCCCACCACGTAGTCGCCACGGATCAGCAGGGCCAGATCAGGGCCGATGAAGGGGATCGCAGCGAACAGGTTCACGATCACCTGAGCGCCCCAGTACGACATTTGACCCCAAGGCAGCAGGTAGCCCATGAAGGCCTCGGCCATCAAGCACAGGAAGATCGCGCAACCGAAAATCCAGACCAGTTCACGCGGCTTGCGGTAGCTGCCGTAAATCAGGCCACGGAACATGTGCAAGTACACCACCACAAAGAAGGCAGAAGCACCTGTCGAGTGCATGTAACGGATCAGCCAGCCCCAGGGCACATCGCGCATGATGTACTCCACAGAGGCAAACGCCAGGGCGGCGTCCGGCTTGTAGTGCATGACCAGGAAAATGCCTGTGACGATCTGAATCACCAGCACCAGCATGGCCAGCGAACCGAAGAAGTACCAGAAGTTGAAGTTCTTCGGGGCGTAGTACTCGGACATGTGGACGCGGTACGCGTCGAATGCCGTGGGGAACCGGTTCTCGAACCAGTTCGTGACCTTGGCGCCAGCCGAGGCATTGGGGGAGATTTCCTTGAATTCAGCCATGATGCAGCGCTCCTTCAGGCCTTCTTGTCCTCACCGATCAGCAGCAGCGTGTCGGAGAGGTACATGTGCGGCGGCACTTCGAGGTTGTCCGGGGCGGGCTTGTTCTTGAACACACGGCCGGCCATGTCGAAGGTCGAACCGTGGCAAGGACACAGAAAGCCGCCCTTCCAGTCGTCCGGCAGCGAAGGCTGCGGACCCGGAGTGAGCTTGTCGGTGGGAGAACAGCCCAGATGCGAGCAGATACCCACTGCCACGAGGATCTCGGGCTTGATCGAGCGCGCCGTGTTGCGGGCGTACTCGGGCGTCAGTTCAGCCGGGTTGCGCTCCGATTTCGGATCGGCGAGCTGACTGTCGAGCTTGGGCAGTTCGGCGAGCTGCTCTTCCGTGCGCTTGATGATCCACACGGGCTTGCCACGCCACTCCACCGTCAGCTTCTCGCCGGGTTTGAGCGCGGAAATGTCCACTTCGACGGCAGCGCCGGCGGCCTTGGCCTTCTCGGAAGGCTGGAAGGTACTCACGAAAGGTACGGCGACTGCCACGCCGCCCACCGCACCCGCGCAGCCGGACGCGATCAGCCACGTCCGTTTGCTGGAGTCGATTGGAGTGTCACTCATGGGGATCCTCGATGAACATCGCAAGAATTGGGGTCAACCGCGAATTGTAGCGGAGTGACCAGGGATATCGGCCCCCTGGTACGCCTTGACAGAGCCCGCTTCTCGGCAATACTCGCCGCATTCCAACACTTGGGAGGACCTATGGGCGTGATGCAGGAATTTCGCGAGTTCGCGATCAAGGGTAACGTGGTCGATCTGGCCGTGGGCGTGATCATCGGCGGGGCGTTTGGCAAGATCGTGGACTCGGTGGTCAGCGACCTGATCATGCCGGTGGTCGGCTTGGTCTTTGGCAAGCTCGACTTTTCCAACCTGTTTCTGGTGCTCGGCCAGGTGCCGCCGGGCACCGCCATGACGCTGGACGCGCTCAAGAAGGCCGGTGTGCCGGTATTTGCCTACGGCAACTTCATCACGGTGGCCGTCAACTTCCTGATCCTGGCATTCATCATCTTCATGATGGTCAAGCAGATCAACCGCCTCAAGCGCGAGGCACCTGCCCCGGCGCCGGCAGCCCCGGCGCCGACTCCGGAAGACATCGTGCTGCTGCGCGAGATCCGCGACAGCCTCAATCGCCGGTAAGCGCAGCCCACTGCCGCCAGGCCAGGCGGCCACGCGACCGCTCAGCCGAGCAGTGAGCGCGCCATGGCCACCGCCTGGCGCAGGCTGCTCGCGTCGGCCACGCCACACCCTGCGATGTCGAACGCGGTACCGTGGTCGGGGCTGGTGCGTACCAGCGGCAGGCCCAGGGTCACGTTCACGCCCTGATCCACGCCCAGGTACTTGACCGGGATCAGCCCCTGGTCGTGGTACATGGCCACGACCACATCAAACTCACCCGGGTGTCCGGGTGCATGGCGGGCCCGCATGAACACCGTGTCTGGCGCAAATGGTCCGTGTACATCCCAGCCCTGGGCACGGGCTGCCTGCACCGCCGGTCCAATGATCTCGATTTCCTCTCGGCCGAAGCGCCCACCCTCGCCTGCATGGGGATTGAGCCCGGCCACGGCGATGCGCGGCACGCGGCCCAGCAATCGGTGCAGTGCGTGGTGGGTGATGTCCAGCGTCTGCAGCACCCGGGCGAAGGTCACCGCGTCCAGCGCCTCGCGCAGCGAGACGTGGATGCTCACCAGCACGGTGCGCAGTTCGGGGTTGGCCAACATCATGCGCACGGGCATCTCGGCCAGCGGCACGCCGGCATGGGCCGCCGCCTCAGCCTGCAGGAGCTCGGTGTGGCCAGGCACGTCGTACCCGGCCGCGGCCAACGCCTCTTTGTGCAGCGGAGCGGTGACCAGGGCCGCGATCTCGCCGCGCAAGGCCGCACGCGCAGCCCATAGCACGCATTCGGCCGCAGCACGGCCGGCCTCTGCCGAGACCTGCCCCCAGGGTTGCGGCCCGGGCAGGCCCGGCAGCGGCAGCACGGGCAGGCAGCGGGGCGGCACCTGGGCCGCCTCGTGCGGAGCGCCTAGGCATGCCACGGGCAGCGGCGTCTCCCCGGGTCGGGCGATGCAGGCGGCCGCACGCCGCAGCGTGGCCACGTCGCCCACCACCAGGCAGCCCCGCACCACGTCGGGCGTGTCGCGAAACACCTGGGCGATGGTTTCGGGGCCGATTCCGGCAGGGTCGCCCTGGGTGATGGCGATCAAAGGCAGCGCAGCGGTCATGGGTCGAAGAAGGGGTGCGGGTCTCGTCAGGCCGCGAGCAGCGCTCAGGCGGGGTTATCGATGTCGATGAAGGTGTGCTGCAGCCCCCATTGCGCCGCCACCTGCGCGGCCACGGCCGGTGCGCCGTAGCGCTCGGTCGCGTGGTGCCCGGCGGCGATGAAGACCACGCCGGTCTCGCGCGCCAAATGGGTCTGAGGCTCCGAAATCTCGCCCGTCACGAAGGCATCGGCCCCGGCGGCAATGGCTCCTTCAAAGTAGCCCTGCGCACCGCCCGTGCACCACGCCACGCGGCGGATGGGGCGTGAGGGCTCGGCCGCGACGCAGGTCACACGGCGGCCCAGCGCCTGCTCTACTTGTCCGGCCAGCGCGGTGGCGTCGGCATAGGCCGCCGTGGCCACGCAGCCCAGGTCCTGCTCGCCGAAGCGCGCATCGGCCTGCCAGCCCAGCAGCGCCCCGAGGCGGGCGTTGTTGCCCAGTGCGGGGTGCGCGTCCAGCGGCAAGTGGTAGGCCAGCAGATTGATGTCGTGCGCCAGCAGGCGCTGCAGGCGCTGCTTCATCCAGCCGGTCACGCGCCCGTCCTGGCCGCGCCAGAACAGGCCGTGGTGCACCAGGATCGCATCGGCTCCCGCCTCGATCGCGGCGTCGATCAGCGCGCGACTGGCCGTCACGCCGCTGACCAGATGGCGGATTTCGGCACGGCCTTCCACCTGCAGCCCGTTGGGGCCGTAGTCCTTGAAGCGCCAGGGCTCGAGCAGCGCGTCCAGGCTTTGCAACAGTTGCTCACGGGTTGTGCTCATGCCGCTATTGTCGCCGTGCGGGGCACCCCCATCTCTTGGGCGACAATCTTGGCTTGCCCCTGCCGCCGCCGCCCCTGGGCGTGCGTGGGCAGGCCGTGCCGACACCCTGCCCTGCCCGCCCATGAAACGACTCTGGCTGCTGTTTTCCCAAACCGTGACGGTGCTCGTGGCCGCCTACTTTGTGGTGGCCACGCTGCAACCCGACTGGATCCGCTCGGGCGCGACCCGCTCGGGCGCAGGCATTGCGCTGCTGCAGGCCCCCGACGCCCCGGCGCCTCAGCCGGTGGCCGGCAGCTTTGCCGCTGCGGCGCGCAAGGCGGCGCCGGCTGTGGTGAGCATCAACACCAGCAAAGCCGTGCGCCACCCGCGCAGCAACGACCCGTGGTTCCGCTTCTTCTTTGGCGACCAAGGTGGCCAGGCGCAGACCGGGCTGGGCAGCGGCGTCATCGTGAGCCCCGATGGCTACATCCTGACCAACAACCACGTGGTGGAAGACGCCGACGAGATCGAGGTCACCCTGACCGACAGCCGCCGCACGCTGGCGCGCGTGATCGGCACCGACCCCGACACCGACCTGGCCATCCTGAAGATCGACCTCGACAAGCTGCCGGTGATCGTGCTGGGCAATTCCGACCAGATCGCAGTCGGCGACCAGGTGCTGGCCATTGGCAACCCCTTCGGTGTGGGGCAGACCGTGACGAGCGGAATCGTGAGCGCGCTGGGCCGCACGCAGCTGGGCATCAACACCTTCGAGAACTTCATCCAGACCGACGCGGCGATCAACCCAGGCAATTCGGGCGGGGCGCTGGTGGACGTGAATGGCCACCTCATGGGCATCAACACCGCCATCTACTCGCGCTCGGGCGGCAGCATGGGCATCGGGTTTGCCATTCCGGTGTCCACCGCGCAGCAGGTGCTGGACGGCATCGTGCGCGACGGCCAGGTCACGCGCGGCTGGATCGGGGTGGAACCCAACGAACTCTCGCCCGAGCTGGCCGAAACCTTCGGCGTGAAGGCGAGCGAAGGCGTGATCATCACCGGCGTGCTGCAGGACGGCCCGGCGGCCCGCGCGGGCATGCGTCCAGGCGATGTGATCGTGCAGGTCAATGGCAAAGCGGTAGGCAATGTGTCGGAGCTGCTCACCGCCGTGGCCGCGCTCAAGCCCGGCGAGCCGGCGCCCTTCCGCGTGCAGCGCGGCCAGCAGGTGACGGAGCTGCAGATCCAGCCCGGCGTGCGGCCCAAGCCGCACCCGACATTGCGGCGCTGATCTGGCTGCGGGCCTCGTGCAGCGGCCCGGCGAGAAGGACGCGTCGGCGGCAGAGTCCCGTTCCGCACGAAACCGCGCAACGAGCTGCTACGGCCGCTATTCCGTGGCGAGTACGACACCGCGGTGCTGCACGCGGATCACCCGATGGCCTCCAGTCTGCGCGTGCGGCACCGCCACCGCTGCAGGGGCTAGCCCGAGGCAGACGCCTGACAGACAGCCCACGCAAGTGCTATGAAAAACATAGCTGCTTGTGCTTGATTTACAAGCACGAGCAGCCAATTTGGCCTGAATCAAAAAACAGGAAGCTGGCCACAAGGCCCAGCTGGCACGCCACGCGGACAAACCTGCTTGCAAAAAGCCAGGGAGGCGGCAGCGATCAGGGGTTGCCGGTCGTCTCGGCCGCAGCGTCGTCGGGCGCGCGCGTGTGGCGGATGAAAATCTGCGCCGCCCAGATGCCCAGTTCGTACAGCAGACACATCGGAATGGCCAACGCCAGCTGTGACACCACGTCCGGCGGCGTGACCACGGCGGCGATCACAAAGGCCAGCACGATGAAATAGCCGCGGAAGGCCTTGAGCTTTTCGACGGTGACCACGCCCATGCGCGCGAGCACCACCACGGCAATCGGCACCTCGAACGCCAGGCCGAAGGCCAGGAACATGGTGAGCACAAAGCTCAGGTAGGCCTCGATGTCTGGCGCGGCGGTGATGCTTTTCGGCGCAAAGCTCTGGATGAACGCAAACACCTGGCCGAACACGAAGAAGTAGCAGAACGCCACGCCGATGAAGAACAGCACGGTGCTGGAGATCACCAGCGGCAGCACCAGCCGCTTCTCGTGCGAATAGAGCCCGGGCGCAACGAAGGCCCACACCTGCCACAGCACAAACGGCAGCGCGATCAGAAAGGCCGACATCAGCAGGATCTTCAGCGGCACCATGAAGGGCGAGATCACCGAGGTGGCGATCAGCGTGGCGCCCTTGGGCAGGTGCGCCACCAGCGGTGCGGCCAGCAGGTCGTACAGCGCCCCCGGCCCCGGAAAGAAAAACAGCAGCGCCGCCGCCACGCCCACCGCCAGGATGGCGCGGATCATGCGGTCGCGCAGTTCGATCAGGTGCTGCACGAACGGCTGCTCGGTGCCGGCCAGCTCGTCGTCTGAGGAGGGGGTTTGGGACATGGTGGAAGCCAGGGCACCGCTCGGCGCGAGGAGCGCGGGCGGTGGTATCGGTCAGTGGAAACGCTTGGGCCGAAAGCGCGCCACGCGCGCTGCGCCCGACTGGGCCCGGGTGCGCACGCCCGCACGGGCCTTGTACCACTGGGGCACGGCACCGCGCTTGAGACGCCAGTTCTTGCCCGGGTGCTTGTAGGCCGGTGTCACGCTGCTGGCGTCGTGGGCCAAGGCGTTGTCGGCGCTGCCATCGGCCATGCGGGTGGCGTCGGCCCAGTCTTTTTCGAAGTCGCTGGCCGTGGTCTGGATCGATTGCTCCACATCGCGGGCCGCATTTTCGACCGAGTCCTTCATCTTGCGCAGTTCGTCCAGCTCCATCGAGCGGTTGACCTCCGCCTTGACGTCGGACACATAGCGCTGCGCTTTGCCCAGCAGTGTGCCCACGGTGCGAGCCACGCGCGGCAGCTTTTCAGGGCCGATGACGATCAGCGCCACCGCGCCGATCAGCGCCATCTTGGACAGACCGATGTCGATCATGGATCAGGCGCTCGCCAACGCGCTCAGCTCTTTTGCTTGGCTTCGACGTCGATGGTGGCCTTGTCGGCCGAGGCCTGGTTGGCCACCTGGCCCGCGGGCGGCGTGGCCGTCGAAGCGGCCGCGTTGTCCGGGGTGGAGCCGTCGCGCATGCCGTCCTTGAAGCCCTTGACGGCGCCGCCGAGGTCGGAGCCCATGTTCTTGAGCTTCTTGGTGCCGAACACCAGCACCACGATCAGCAGCACGATCAGCCAGTGCCAGAGGGAAAAAGTACCCATGGAGGTTCTCCTAACGAATGACGGTCATTTTAGACGGGGGGCGTGACACCTATCGGTCAATCCCCCTTTGCCCCGCAGACCGGGGCGATCACGGAATCAACCTTTAAGCCACGGGCGGGGGCCACCCATCACATGGATGTGCAGATGGTGGATCTCCTGCCCGCCTTCAAGCCCCGTGTTGACCACGATGCGAAAGCCCCCTTCCGGGTACGGGTTGCAGCCCTGTTCCAGCGCGAGCTTGGGGGCCAGGGCCATCATGCGGCCCAGCAGGGCGGCGTCGGCCTCGGTCACCTGCGCCATCGAGGCGATGTGGCGCTTGGGCACCATCAGAAAGTGCACCGGCGCCCAGGGGTGGATGTCGTGGAAGGCCAGGATCTCGTCGTCCTCGTACACCTTGCGGGACGGGATCTGGCCGGCCACGATCTTGCAAAACAGGCAGTTCGGGTCGTGCGATGGAGCGGTTGAAGCAGACATGGGCAACAAAAGAGTCGGAATTCGCGGACAGGCCGCGGCTCAGGCATTGTCAGGGATATGCACCGTGGGGCGCACGCCCACATCGGCCGCATGGCGCGCCATCCACTGTAGCCCGGCTTCGCGGCCCAGGTCGAACAGTTCGCGCACCAACACAAGGTCGGCCCTCAGCTTGCTGTCAGCTCCGTAGCCAGCCAGGCGCGCGCCGCCGTCG
Organism: Acidovorax lacteus; assembly: GCF_039540375.1. Taxonomy (NCBI): domain Bacteria; kingdom Pseudomonadati; phylum Pseudomonadota; class Betaproteobacteria; order Burkholderiales; family Comamonadaceae; genus Acidovorax; species Acidovorax lacteus. Next base: position 61,346 of record NZ_BAABEX010000011.1, on the reverse strand, counting down.
ATGCGGTGCATGCGGATGTCCTTGTAGCGGCGCGGGTCCAGCCGCCCTTCGGCCAGCAGGCGGCGCACGAACTCAATGGCACGCAACTCGGCCAGCAGGCTGGCGTTGAATGTCACCTCGTTCATGCGGTCCATGATCTCGGGCACGGTGTCGGGCACGCCCAGGTGCTCCACCGGGTTGATCTGCACCAGCAGGATGTCGCTGCCCGCCGTCTGGTAGATCAGCGGGTGCAGCGCCGGATTGCCCGAAAAACCACCGTCCCAGTAGCGCTCGCCGTCGATCTCCACGGCCTGGAACAGCAGCGGCAGACAGGCGGACGCCATGACCGCATCGGCCGTGAGGCGCGGGCCCGAGAAAATCTCGCCCCGGCCAGTGCGCACGTTGGTCGCACATACAAACACCTGGGGCGTGCCCGGGCCGCGCTGGGTGCACAGGCGGTCAAAGTCCACCTCGCGCTCCAGCAAGCGGCGCAGCGGATTGATGTCGAGCGGATTGGTCTGGTAGGGCGACAGCCACTGCCCCCAGAAGCCCATGATCGTGCGCGCGGCTGCCAGCGGCGTGCCCATGGCCAGGCTGCCCAGCGTGCCCACGCCTTCCCACAGGCGGCGCAGTGCCGCACGGGCTTCGTCGCACCCGGCGCGGTGGCGGGTGGCAGCGTCGGCATGCGCATGCCGCTCGGCCGCGAGCGCAAAACCGTGGGCCACGGCCACGGCGTTCATGGCCCCGGCGCTGGTGCCGCTGATGCCTTCGAACGACCAGCGTCCGTCTTCGAGCAGCGCATCGAGCACGCCCCAGGTCAGTGCCCCGTGCGAGCCGCCGCCCTGCAGCGCCAAGTTGAGCGACCGGGGCGGCTGGGCCTCAGGCATCCAGCGCCTGGCTCTTGTTCATGGCGACCATGCCACGCACGATGCGGTAGAGGAACCACAGCGAAATCAGCGACCAGGCGATCCAGCCCGGCAGCACGAACAGCACCCACAGCGGCGCCGTCACCACGTACAGCACCCCGGCCCACACCACGGTGCGGATGCGCCAGCTGAAATGGCTGGCCTGCCAGGTGCCCTCGGCGTCGCTGCGCTTGACGAGGTCGATCACCAGGGCCACTAGCAGCAGCACCGCGCCGGGCTGCGCCCCGGGCACCACCGCGCCCACGGCCACGATCAGGTGCAGCAGGTAGCTGACCCAGCCCACGGCCTTGAGGTCTTCGGCGCGGGTGTCCGGGCCCGGGAAACCCTCGTTCATCGCGGAGCCTCCTCGGCCGCACGGGCGGCCACCTTGCGCAGGGCCTTTTCCTCGATGCCGCTCAGGCCCTCGCGGCGCACCAGCTCGGCCACCACGTCGGCGGGTGTATAGCCGTAGTGGGCCAGCGCCACCATGCTGTGGAACCACAGATCGGCCACTTCATTTACAAGCTTGCGCGCATCGCCGCCGTGGTCGGCGTCCTTGGCGGCCATCACCACCTCGGTGGCTTCTTCGCCGATTTTCTTGAGAAACGCGTCTGGGCCCTTGTGCAGGAGGCGGGCCACGTAGCTGGTCTCGGGGTTGCCACCCAGGGCGGGCTTGCGGCTTTCGATCACCGCGGCCAGGCGGGCCAGGGCGTCAGAAGTGGAATCGGTGCTCATGGCGCTTACTTGTAGATGGATTCGGGGTCTTTCAAGACCGGATCGACCGGTTGCCAGGCACCGTCCTTGAGCACGCTGAAAAAGCAGCTGTGGCGGCCCGTGTGACAGGCAATGCCGGGCTCGTGCCCGAGCTGGGTGACCTTGAGCAGCACCACGTCGTTGTCGCAGTCGAGGCGGATTTCATGCACCTGCTGCACATGGCCCGACTCCTCGCCCTTGAACCACAGCTTGCCGCGCGAGCGGCTGTAGTACACGGCCCGGCCCAGCTCGGCCGTGCGGGCCAGTGCCTCGCGGTTCATCCAGGCAAACATCAGCACGTCGCCCGTGCCCTGCTCCTGCGCAATCACGGGCACCAGGCCCTGCGCGTCCCACTTCACTTCGTCAAGCCAGTTCATGCGCGGGATTGTCAGCGATTTCCACGCAGCGCCGCTCAGGCGGCGGTCGTTTGAGGCCGAAATTGGCCTACCGCCTAGCAAAGTCAAGCACAACCAGCTATCAAATCGATAGCACAATAGGACGGGAGCGATCAAGCCAGCGAACGCACCTTGTCGGCCAGGCGCTGCTGCACGGAGGGCGAGACGAACTTGTCCACCTCGCCACCGAGCACTGCGATCTCGCGCACAAACGTGCTGCTGATGAACTGGAACTTGTCGCTGGGCGTGAGGAACACCGTCTCCACCTGCGGCATCAGGCTGCGGTTCATGCCCGCGAGCTGGAATTCGTAGTCAAAGTCGGTCACGGCGCGCAGGCCGCGCACCATGGCCTTGCCGCCGCGCGACACCACAAAATCGCGCAGCAGGCCCGAGAACGGCTCCACCTGCACCTGCGGGTACGGGCGCACCACCTCGCGCACCATCTCGATGCGCTCTTCCAGGCTGAACAGGGTCTTTTTGTGATGGCCCGCGGCCACGGCCACGATCACACGCTCAAACAGCTGGGTGGCCCGGCGCACCACGTCTTCATGCCCCAGTGTGATGGGGTCGAAGGTACCGGGATAGACGGCGAGCACGTTCTGGGACATGGCGGGAAGTCTCCTGTGGGGCACGATCTGCGGCCGGGGCCGGCTGGCGTGCGCGCATTATGCAGTGCAGTGCAACATGGCCAGCGCAGCCGGTGCGCCCCTGCGCGACAGCGCCGCAACGGCGCCGCGATGGCGACACGGCACCACCGGCCCTGCGGCGCGTGCGTGCGGCCAGGCCCGGGCACGCGCGGCCCCGGACAAGCGCCGGGGCTCAGCCGGCAGGCGGTGCCGCGGTCGCCACCGGCTGCAGCAGGTGCGCATGCACCATGCCCGCCTTGAGGTGGCGGTATTCGGCCAGGCCCAGGGCCTGCAATTCGTCGGCCGCCCAGTGGCGCGGGGCCTCCAGGTACACCCAGCCGCCGGGCCGCACCGCACGGGCGGCGGCCTGCAGCGCGGGGGTGAAGTGCTCGCCATCGAAAGGCGGGTCCAGCAGCACCAGATGCAGGCTGGCCGGTGCGCAGGCGCGCAGGGCTTGTACGCCGTCGCCGCGCTGCACGCGCACGGTGGTCGCCCCCAGCCTGTCGCACACAGCGCGCAGCGGGGCCACCAGGGCAGATTCGGACTCGACCAGGGTCACGGCCTGCGCGCCGCGGGAGGCGGCCTCCAGCCCCAGCGCTCCGGTGCCTGCAAAGGCATCGAGGCAGTGCCAGCCGGTCAGGTCTTGCCCCAGCCAGTTGAACAGGGTCTCGCGCACCCGGTCGGGCGTGGGCCGCAGGCCCGGGCGCTGCGGCACCGGCAGACGGGTACGCTTCCATTGCCCGCCGATGATCCGCACCTCGCCCGGTGCAGCCGCGGGTGTGGGGCGGCCCGAGCCGCTGGCGGGCTTGCGGGCCGGGATGCCAGTGGCGCGCGGGCCGGGCCGGGCGGCGCGGGCGCTGCTCATGGCTGGCCTCCGACCACCACGGTCACCATGCGCTCGGGCTGCAGCTTGCGGGCCATGGCCGCGCGTACGTCGGCCACCGTGAGGGCTTCGACGCGCCGCGTCCAATGCTGCAGATAGTCGAGCGGCAGATCGTTCCAGGCGATGTTGGCCACGTTGGACAGCAGCTTGCGGTTGCTGTCGATGCGCAGCGCAAAGCCGCCAATGAGGTTGTCCTTGGCGGCGCGCAGCTCTTCCTCGGTGGGCCCTTCGGCCACAAAGCGGGCCACCACGTCGCGCGCCACCTGCACGGCCTGGTTGGCCTGGTCGGGCCGTGTTTGCAGCCCCAGCGTGAACGCGCCCGCGTGCTGGCCCGGCGCAAAGTAGCTGTACACGCTGTAGCTCAGCCCGCGCTTTTCGCGCACCTCGTGTGTGAGACGCGACGTGAACCCGCCTCCACCAAGAATATGGTTGCCCACCACCAGCGCAAAGAAGTCGGGGTCGCGCCGCGCAAAACCGGGCTGGCCGATCAGCACATGCGCCTGGGCCGAGGCAAAGGGGATGCGCCGCTCGGCCGCCTGCGCAAGGGGCGCCACTTCGGCCACCGGTGGCAGCGGCGCACATCGCGCCGCAGCAGGCAGGCGTGCGAGCAGCGTGCGCACCAATTGGTCGGCGCGCGCGCGGTCGAGTGCGCCCACCACGCTCACGCGCGCACGGCAGGGTTGCACGTGGGTTGCGTGAAAGGCCTGCATGTCGGCCAGCGTCAGTGCTGCGAGCGTGGCCTCGGTGGCGCGCTGGCCGTAGGGATGCGTGCCGAACACCGCGTCGGAGAATGCGTAGGCGGCCACGGTGGCCGGGCGTGTGCCCGCCTCGCGCAGGCTGGCCGTCCAGCGCGCGCGCTCGCGCTGCCACACCTCGGCCGGCCAGCTGGGCTCGCCGATCTGGCGGGCGGCCAGGCGCGCTGCGCGATCGAGCAGCGCCGGGTCGGTGAGCGAGCGCAGCGTGTACTGCAGGCGATCGTTGTCGGCCTGCGCCTCAAAGCTCGCGCCCAGGTCGGCCCAGGCTTCGCCCAGCGCGTTCTCGTCGAGCGCAGGCTCGGCACCGTGGGCCTTCACGCCGCGGGCGGTCATGCCAGCCACCGCTGCCGCCAGGCCCGCCTTGCCGGCCGGGTCACGGCGGCTGCCAGCGTCTAGGTCGATCTGCACATCCACCATCGGAATCACGGGGCTTTCGACCAGCCACACGCGGGCGCCGTTGTCCTGCGTCCAGTGCTGGATGGGCAGCACCGCCCAGGCCGGTGCCGCCAGGCACAGCGCAGCAGCGCAGGCGGCGAGTTGTTTCACAAAGGGCATGACAGGGGCTCCACACAAGGGGGCACGCGGCGCGTGCCCGGGGGACAAAGGTCGTGGGCGCGGTCCGGCGGCACATCGCCGGGCCCGGCAGCTCAATGGCGACGTCCGGCCGCAGGGGCAGCGGCGGGCCGGGCGCGCGGTGCATCCAGCGGCTGCGGCAGCAGCGTGGCCACGGTGAGCTGGTCGTCGCCAAAATAACGCGCCGCCACCTGCTGCACCTGCGCGGGCGTCACGTCGCGCAGCAGGGCCAGCAGGCGTTCGCTGGCATCCAGGGGCAGGCCCTGGATCCAATGGATGCCCAGCTCCTGCGCCTGATGCTGCACCGAATCGCGCTGGTAAATCTGCGATGCGATCCACTGCGTTTTCACGCGGTTGAGCTCGGCCTCGCTCACGCCCTCGCGGGCGATCCGGGCGATCTCGGCGCGCAGGCCAGCTTCCACCTGGGTGGTGTTGCGCCCCTCGGCGGGCACACCAGTCAGCACGAACAGCGCAGGCCCCCGGCCCATGACCATGGCCGCGCTGTCGGCTGCATCGGCCACGCGCTGCGGGCCCTGGCTGAGCGCACGCTCCAGCCGTGCGCCGTCGTAGCCGCTGAGCACCGCCGACAGCACCATCAGCGCCAGGGCATCGCGGTCGGCGTCTTGCAAATCGGTCACACGCTGCAGGCCGGGCACACGAAACGCCATGGCCACGTAGGCCTGCTCGGCCGGCGCTTTCACGGCAATGCGGCGCAGGCCCATTTGTACCGGCTCGGTGCGCGGCTTGCGCTCAGGCAGCGCATGCACCGGAATGCGCCCGTAGTACTTCTCGGCCCAGGCCAGCACCTGCTGGGGGTCCACGTCGCCCGCCACCACCACGGCAGCGTTGGAGGGGCTGTACCAGGTACGGTAGAACGCGCGCACGTCTTCAGGCGTCATCGCGTCCAGGTCGCTCATCCAGCCCACGATGGGCCGACGGTACGGCGAGGCCACGAAGGTGGTGGCAAACAGTTGCTCAGCGAGCAGCGCGCGCGGCTGGTCTTCGGTGCGCAGGCGGCGCTCTTCCTTCACCACCTCGATCTCGCGGCGGAACTCGTCGTCGGGCCACTGGCTGTTGGCAAAGCGGTCGGCCTCAAGCCGCATCACGTCTTCAAGCCGGTTCGACGGGATCTGCTGGTAGTAACCGGTGTAGTCGCGGCTGGTGAAGGCGTTTTCGCGCCCGCCCAGGGCCGCTACACGGCGCGAAAACTCACCAGGCGGCAGCGTTTTGGTGCCCTTGAACATCATGTGTTCGAGCACATGGGCGACACCGCTGGTGCCGTCCACCTCATCCATGGAGCCCACGCGCACCCACAGCATGTGCACAGCAGTGGGTGCGCGACGATCGGTTTGAACGATCAGCGGCATGCCGTTGGAGAGGGTGAAGCGTTGCGGACCGGTGGCAGCCACAGACGCGCTCGCGGCCGGGTTTGCCGCCGCGGCAGCAGTGACAACCGGTTCGCCTGGCGTCGCAGCGCCCACGGCCGCGGCAAGGGCATACAGCCCCAGGAGCATGGAGAGGCGTTTCATAGAATGCGTTGATTCTAAGAACCCGCCAATGTTCAGTTTTTTCAAGAAGAAACCGCCCGTCCCCGCACCGGGCGATGCCCACAGCCTGCCGCCAGCGCCCCCGGCGGCGGTCGAGCCCTCTAGCCCATCCGCTGTAACCGAGCCGACCGCCGCAGCTCCGGCGCCCGTACCGGCCCCGGCACCCGCGACCTTGGTCGAGCCGCAAGCGGCCAGCCCAGCATCGGGCGGCGCATTCGGCTGGCTGCGCAATCCCTTCGGCACACGCGCACCCGAACCGGCACCCGCCCCCTCCGCCACCGCGGCCCCTGCTGTGCCGCAGTCCCCAGCCGGGTCACTGCCTGCACCCCTGGTGGCGCCCGATGCAGCCCCCCCGACCATCCCGCCCAACATGCCGGGTGCATCGGCCGCGGAGAAACCGGCCCCTGCCACCCCTGCCACCCCTGCACCCCCGACAGAGCAGACCGTACTGCCCCCCGCAGTGGCCCCAAGCCCGGTGCAGCCGCCTCAGGCGGTTGCCGCGCACGAGGCGGCTGCCCCCATGGGCAGGGCAGGCACACCACCGCCCGCTCCTGCACCCGCACCCGCTCCGACGGGCTCGCCCGCGACCGCAACCACCCCCGCCCCGGCCGCCGAGCCCGCACGCAGCGGCTGGATGGAGCGGCTCAAGGCCGGCCTGCGCAAAACCGGCACCAGTATTGCCACGGTGTTCACCGGCACGCGCATTGACGAAGCGCTGTACGAAGAGCTGGAAACCGCACTGCTCATGGCCGACACCGGCGTGAAGGCCACGCAGCACCTGCTGGACGACCTGCGCCGCCGCGTCAAGGAAACGCGCACCACCGAGCCTGCAGCCGTCAAGGGCCTGCTGGCCGATGCGCTGGCCGACCTGCTGCGTCCGCTGGAAAAGTCGCTCGTGATCGGCCAGTACACCCCCACCGTGATCATGGTGGCCGGTGTCAACGGCGCGGGCAAAACGACGTCGATTGGCAAGCTCACCAAGCACCTGGCCGACGAGGGCGCGGCCGTGCTGCTGGCGGCGGCCGACACCTTCCGCGCGGCGGCGCGCGAGCAGTTGGGCGTCTGGGCCGACCGCAACACGGTCGAGATCGTGAGCCAGGAGGGCGGTGACCCAGCGGCGGTGAGCTTTGATGCCGTGACGGCAGGCCGCGCGCGCGGCAAGGACGTGGTGCTGGTGGACACGGCGGGCCGGCTGCCGACCCAGTTGCACCTGATGGAAGAGCTCAAAAAAATCCGCCGCGTGGTCACCAAGGCCGACGCCACCGCGCCGCACGAAGTGCTGCTCGTGATCGACGGCAACACCGGCCAGAACGCTCTGGCACAGGTGCGCGCGTTTGACGATGCGCTGCAGCTCACGGGGCTGATCGTGACCAAGCTCGACGGCACCGCCAAGGGCGGCGTGCTGGCGGCCATTGCGCAGGAGCGGCCGATTCCGGTGTACTTCATCGGCGTGGGCGAGAAGCTCGAAGACCTGCAGACCTTCAACGCCCGCGAATTCGCGCAGGCCCTGCTGGCCTGACGCACAAGCTGCCGGGGCGCGTGGGCGCCCGGCACTGCCCTGACATCGCGCCTCTCTTGGCGCGGCGCTGCCGCATTTTGTCGTTGCGGCACCTGGCAAAAGCCCGCATCATGCGCCGATCCCTACTGCGGAGATGGCCATGGTGGAGGAGCTGGTCAAAAGCGTGGCGCTGTTGCTGGCGCTGTGCTTCCTGCACGGATTCATCGTCCGCCTCTGGCGGCGACACGCCGTCGCGGGGCAAGTGGTGTCTGGTTTTCTGTTCGGGGGCATCTGCATCCTGGGCATGTTGATGCCGCTGGTGCTCATGCCGGGCGTGATCTTCGACGCGCGTTCGGTGGTGCTGTGCATGGCCGGCCTGTTTGGCGGCCCGCTGGTGGGCCTGATTGCGGCCACCATGACCGCCGCCTGGCGCGGCTGGGTCGTAGGAGGTGTCGGTGCCGGGGTCGGCATCATGATGGCGTTTGTGTGCGTGGCCATGGGGCTGGCCTACCGCGAGGCCCGTGCGCGCGGCTGGGTCACGGTTCAACCGCTGCACATGCTGGGCTTTGGCCTGGTCGTGCACCTGGTGGTGGTGGGCATGTTCCAGTTCACGCCGCCTGCCGTGGCAGCACGCATCAACGATACCGTCGCCGTTCCCTACGTCATCGTCTTCACCCTGGCCACGCCGCTTCTGGGCTGGCTGCTGCATGATGTCGAGCGGCGGCTGGAGACCGAGGCCGCCCTGGTGGCCAGCGAGGCGCGATTGCGCGCTGTGACCCAGGCGCTGCCCGACGTGCTGCTGTTGCTGGACGAGGACGGGCGCTATCTCGAAGTCCTGTCGGCACGCCCCAGCTATCTTGTGGCCCGCAGTGAAGACCTGATCGGCCGTCACATGCACGAGGTGCTGCCGCCCGATCGGGCCGCCGAGTTCCTGCAACTCATCCGCAAGACCCTTGCGGTAGGCGAGACCCAGTCGGCGGAATACACACTCGATACGCTGGCGGGCCCCCGACACTTCGACGCGCGGGTGCAACCGCTGGGGATGCGGGTGGGCGGACGACTGGCGGTGGTGCTGCTCGCCCGTGATGTGACGGCGCGCCATGAGGTGGAGCGTGCCCTGCACGAATCGGAGCTGCGCTTTCGCACCGTGCTGCGCAATCTCACCTCCATTTCAGTGCAAGGCTATCGGGCGGACGGCACCACCAGCTACTGGAACCACGCTTCCGAGCGGCTGTACGGATACACCGAGGCCGAAGCCCTGGGCCGCAACCTGCTGGACCTGATCATTCCGCCCCCCATGCACGACGCGGTGCGTGCCGACATGGCCCGCATGTTTGCGACGGGCGAAGCCATTCCGGCGGGCGAGCTGCGCCTGCGCCGCAAGGACGGCAGCGAGGTGGAGGTGTTCTCCAGCCACGTGTTCATTCATGTGCCAGGGCAGGACCCGGAGATGTTCTGCATCGATATCGACATCTCGGACCGAAAGGCAGCGGAGGAAGAGGCCCGGTACCTCGCCTGCTACGACCCGCTGACACAACTGCCCAACCGCCGCATGCTGCTCGACCGCTTGCAGCAGGTGATGGCGGGCAGCGCGCGCAGCGGTCATTACCTGGCGGTCCTGTTTGTGGATCTGGACAACTTCAAAACCCTGAACGATACCCGGGGCCACGAAACTGGCGACCGCTTGCTGCAAAGCGTGGCCCAGAGACTCCGAGCGGGCGTTCGCGAACACGACACCGTGGCACGGCTGGGCGGCGACGAGTTTGTGGTGGTGCTGGAGGACCTGAGCGACAACCCGAATGAAGCGGCCACCCAGACCCGCAGCGTGGCCGAAGGCCTGCTGCTGCGCTTGTACGCTCCCTACGACACGGTGCAAGCGGACTACCGCTGCACCGCCAGCATCGGGGCAACGCTGACCTGCGGCCAGGACGGCTCGGTGGAAGACCTGCTCAAGCAGGCCGACCTGGCCATGTACCGCGCCAAGACCGCCGGGCGCAATGCGCTGCGATTTTTTGACCCCGACATGCAGCAGGCCATGAACCGGCGCGCCCAACTGGAGGCCCAGTTGCACAACGCGCTACGGCTGCAGCAGTTTCTGTTGCTGTACCAGCCACAGGTGGACACCAAAGGCGGCGTGCGCGGCGTGGAGGTGCTGGTACGCTGGTCCCATCCCGAACAGGGCATGGTGTCGCCGGGCGAGTTCATTCCGTTGGCCGAGGACACCGGCCTGATCCTGCCTCTGGGCCACTGGGTGATGGAAACTGCCATGCGCCAGCAGGCGCAGTGGCGCCGCGATCCGCTGCTGGGCAGCATCGATGTGTCCATCAATGTGAGCGCACGGCAGTTTCACCAGGAGCACTTCGTGCAGATGGTGCAGGAATTGTTGCAGCGAACGGGGGCTGACCCACGGCGCATCCAGCTGGAGTTGACCGAATCGCTGCTGCTGGACCAGGTGGACGCAGTGATTGCCACCATGCAAGCGCTGCGCGCCCTGGGCGTAGGCTTTGCGCTGGACGACTTCGGCACGGGCTACTCCAGCCTGAGCTACCTCAAGCGCTTGCCGCTGGACGTGATCAAGATCGACCAGGGTTTTGTGCGCGATCTGCTCGACGAGCCGCGCGACGCGTCCATTGCCCGCACCATCATTGCGCTGGCCGACGCTCTCTCCCTCGGCGTGGTGGCCGAAGGGGTTGAGACCGAGGCCCATTTCCAGTTTTTGCAGTCGCACGGCTGCAAGCGGTTCCAGGGCTACCTTTTCGGGCGGCCCATGCCCCTGCCCGACTTCGAAGACCGGGCGCGCCAGTGCCCTTACCCACCGGCCTGACGCACGGCGAAACCGAAGGAAGCTCTGCATCACCCTGGCGAGGATGCGCGGGTGCGGGCCAGGATGGACCGCAAGGCGCTTTTGGCAGTCCATAGCCGCGCGATGGGCAAGAACAGCATCGCAGCAGACCGCCCGAGGCCGTGCCCGCGCAGACCGCAGGGCGTTATGCAGAGCTTCCTTAACAGCGCAGCACAGGCGCAGACGGTGCTACGGCCTCGTGCACCCAGGCCGCATAGGCGGGGCTGGCCTGCACGGGCTGCACCACCAGTTGCGGCAGCGAGTACGGATGCGCCTCCTGCCACTGCTCCAGCAGGGCGGGCACCCGGGCAGAAATGGTCTTGGCGAGCACACGCCATTCGCGGTCGGCATGCAGAGCGCCGTCCCAGACATAGTGGGAGGTGATGGCCTCCACCTGGGCGCACGCAGCCAAGTGCTGCTGCACGGCCAGCTGGGCCAGGCGGGTGGCATCGGCCTCATCGGCGACGGTGGTGGTGACGACGGACAAATCTGCCAGGGCACCCAGTGCGGGTGAAGAAGACATAACGCACCTCCGCATAGACCGCGTCTGCCGGCCAAACGCCCACAACAAAAGCTCCTAAAATAATAGCAAACCCTTGAGCGAATACAAGCACAAGCCATCCTTTTGACCAAGGAAATCCGCCTCTCCGCATGCACCGCATCCGGACACGATCCTCCATCGAAACACGCACACCGTGTGCGGTGGACCGCGCCCGTCAGAAGCGGCGCGGGCCGCTGACCGAAGCACGACGGTGGAAACCGTTGGCTCCGCCGGAGCCTGACGGTGCCGCGACGACGTGGGGTGAGGCCGCGCAAGTGCCCCCCCTGTGGGAGGACACTGACCCGACCATGCTCCGGAGTCCAAGGGCGTCGAACCACACCAGACGTCCACCGCCCGGTAGGGCAGCCCCCCTGCACAGTCCTCTTGCCGGGCACCCGACGGCGCTGCCAGGGCACTCCGGAAGCCCCGGGGGCAAGGCAATGACGCAGCTTACGCGCAAGAGCCTGGCGGCACGGCGCAGTGATCGGCATCCTGCACCACGCTCCAGTCCATGAAATCCAGAATCTCTTGCCGCCGCGCCTGGGCGTCGGCCTCTCCCAAGGCCATCAACTCCTGGGTGAAAGGCGCCTCAAACAACAGATAGCTGGCCAGGGCAGCGCCTTGCGTGCGCGCCCCCTGGCGCGCTACTCCGATGCCCCCGAGCAGGGCACGCACAGGGCGCGGCAATGCCTCCAGGTGTCGCGCCGCAATGTCATCAATGCGCTGGGAGGGCGACACCACCAGGCATCGGACCGTTTTCCAGGGGGTCTCGGCGCGGGCGGCTGGAGACATCAGCGACAGCACGCGATTCACCCGCTCCAGCCGCTCGATGTCCACGGCCAGGGTGTCGAGGAATACGCTGGCCATCGCGTGTCCGGCAATCTGGGCCATGCTGGGGTAACGGCGCTCGGGCAACTGCTCCGCCGGCGCTTCTTGTGCGCGCCCGGCACCGACCACCAGCAGCCGGTCGGCCCCCAAGTGCATCGCAGGCGACAGCGGTGCGGTCTGCCGCATGCTGCCGTCGCCAAACCAGGTGGTCGCTCCGGCATGTGTCAGCCTGCGCGCGGGAAAGATGAAGGGGATGGCCGACGATGCCAGCAGATGGTCGTGGGACAAAAAACCGGGTACCGCTTGCCGCTGAGGCCGCACCCACGGCTCGATGGGTGTGGCACTGCTGTAGAACGTCATGTGCTGGCCATTGCTGTACGACGAAGCCGTGACTGCCAGCGCCCCCAGATGTTTGCGGGCAAACATGGTGGGCAAGCGTTCCATGGGAACCAGCTCGCGCAACAGGCTGGCCAGCGGCGTGTTGTCCAGCAGGCTGCGAGGCTTGAGTTTGCGCCAACGGGCAAAGGCCCATCCGGCGGACAACGCGGTGATCCAGTGGGCGCCGGACCGAATCACGCCCCAGGCATCGGCTTCGTATACCTGGTCCGCGTGAAAGTTGCCCCACACCTGTGCCAAATCGGCAACCGCATCCCCAAAGGCATCCGCGCGACACGCGACCGCGGCGCTGTTGATGGCACCCGCAGACGTTCCCACCACGATTCCGAACGGTGCCTCCTGCGCGCGCAGCGCGGGGACGGTGGCGGGTGTGCATTCGGCCTGCATTCGGGCCAACGCCCTCAGTACACCGACCTGGTAGGCGGCTCGGGCGCCGCCTCCGCTCAGGACCAGGGCGGTGGTCAGACGGTTTCTCATGGCCTCTCCTGCTCTGCGTCAGCACCGGCCGCGTCCGGGCTTGCGGTGGACGAGCGTCGTGCGGCCCCTCCGGGTCAGGGCGATCTCAAAACAGCTCGATCCGGGGACCTTGTGTCGGCGACAGGGACAGGGCCGTGGACTCCGCCCCCTCCGGCGCTGGCTTCGCTGGCTCCTCATGGCCCAGCACGGCCATGCCAGCATCGGCCGTCATCAGGGCATGATTGACGCGCTGTGCGTACATGACGTAGTCATGGGTCCAGCGCTGCAGCAACTCCTCCAGCAGTTGGGGCGGCGGCGGGGCGTTGCCGTCCACCAGCAAGTACAACTGAGAGAAGTGGTCAGACAGGCTGCCCAGGGCGCGGTTGATCTGTTCGAGCAACTGGCGATTGATGTCCTGGAACTGCATCTGGGCCAGTGTTTCCAGCACGTCCTCTGTGACACGGCGCACATCGGCCTCCATACTGGCCGACAGATCCGCCAGATAGGGCACGAGATCGGACAACGTCGTGCCCATGTGGTGCACATGTCCGGCGATTTCTTCCAACTGGCCCGAAGACTCGATCCCCAGGGTTTGCTGCAGCCTGTCGAACTCGTTGTCGATGGCGGACGCTGCCGCATGGATGCCGTCTCGGACATGGCGCGCGGCCGCTGTGGTCTCTCCGGAGAGGCGACGCACCTCGTCGGCCACCACCTTGAAACCCGTGCCCGAATTGCCAGCACGCGCAGCCTCGATGGCCGCATTCAGTGATATGAGCTGAATCTTGCGAGCAATCTCCGTGATCTGGTCGGCCACGGGCATGAGGTCACGCACTTGCGCAGCCACATCGTGCACACGCTCCAGGCTCTGCGCGCGCAGAGCCTCGTAGTCTCGCTGGTGCTCTGCCAGACGCTGCACCGTCGCCGCCTGCTGAACCGCCTGGGCTTGAGACAGCTCCGACATACGGGCAGAGTGTTCGATGGCCTGGGACACCCGTGTACCCATATCTCGCGAGACCGCGTGGATATGGTTCACCCGCTCGAGCATCGAAAACACGGCGGCCTCGGACGTCTGGATGGTGGTGCCCACCTGCTGCTGCAAGACGGAAAACGCCTGCTGCGAGGTGCTGATGTCCTGGGCCAGCACAGCCCGCACTGGACCGATGTCGCCGGCCGGCTCAGCGGCTTTCCTGCCGAGATGCGGCAGCAAGCCGCCGATGGCAAGGCCCACGATGCACCACAGGGCCGACTGCAAATCCAGCCACCCTGGCATAGACCAAGCCACCACCAGCAGCGCCATGGACAAGGCCGCCCAAGTCTGCGCGGTGCGCGAGTGGCTCAAATCCTGGGCACGCTGGCCCAGCCTGGCCAACCACTGTTTGATCACGTCGTATGGCATGTCAGCACCTCATGCTCCAGGCAACACCTGGCGTATGACCTGGACCAGGTCGTTCCCCCCTACCGGCTTGACCAGCCAGCCTGTGGCCCCCAGACGCTTGGCCTCATCGCGCTTGGCTTGCTGGCTCTCCGTCGTCAGGGTGAGAATGGGCGTGAAGCGCAGGAGCTTGCGTGCCTCGGTGATGAACCCGATGCCATCCAGACGCGGCATGTTGATGTCGGTAATGATCAGATCGGGCTTAAGCCCCTGCTGCACGCGCTCCAGTGCCGCCTGACCATCGTTGGCCACCTCGACCTTGAAGCCACTGATTTCCAGCGTGCTCTTGAGACTCATCAGCATGGTGCTGGAGTCGTCGATGAGAAAAATGGTTTTCATGGCAACTTGCCCTCTGTCTGTTCCAATGGTGAGCGGTCGGACCTGTGCTTTCAGGGCCGGGGGCCGTCCAGGTGCCGTGCCAACAACCCCTCCAGAAATGGATCGGACGGCGCGGCAATGACCCGGGGCTTGAAGACCAACAGCGCCTGCAAGGCTGCGGTGTGCAGGTGCTCGCAACGCCCCAGGTGCACCTTGGGGGACTTGCGGGCCTGTAGCCACTGCGCTAGAGCCTCGGCGTCTTCCACGCTGACGGTGCCCTCGAGCGCGGCGTGCGTCTTGAGGTATCGAATCGACATCAGATGAGCTCCTTGGGGTTGAGTACCAGCAACACACTCCCATCGCCCATCAAGGCCGTACCGGCAAAGCCGGTCAGCCCCGCCAGAACGCCCTCCATGGGCTTGAGGATGATGTCGCAGGTACCGTGGAAGTCGTCCACGATGAGACCCACCACCTCCGAGGCCGTACGAACCACCAGCACGGCGTGCTCCCCCTCGCCGTTCAGGCGTTGGGGTTCGCACAAGGCCAACATGTCATTGATGGCTCGCAGCGGTACGATCCGCCCCCGCAGCACCGCCGTCTGGGCCGACTTGAATTGGTGAATGTCATCGATGTGCACCCGCACGGTCTCTACGATCAGATCCATGGGGATACCGAATCTCCGGCCAGCCGTCTCGACCACCATCACATTGGTCACAGCCATGGACAAGGGCAGCGACAGGCTGACGCAAGCCCCCCGACCCTCCTCGCTGTGCAGGGCGACCGAGCCATTGAGACGCTCCACCGCAGAACGCACCGCATCCATCCCAACGCCCCGGCCGCTGAGGTCGGACACACTGTCTGCCGTGGAGAAGCCGGGCAAGAAAATCAGGTGCTGGATCTCGGCTGGCGTCATGGCCGCCGCGCGCTCCGCCGTGATCAGCCCCTTTTGCAGCGCCTTCTCCTTGACTCGCTGGGCGTGTATACCTGCCCCATCGTCCCGGATATCGATGATGATGCGGTCGCCCTCCTGGCGCGCGCATACCTCGATGGTGCCCTGCGCCGATTTGCCAGCGCGGGTACGCACCTCGGGCATCTCCACACCGTGATCGAGGCTGTTGCGGAGAATGTGCACGAGCGGCTCGGCCAGTGCCTCAATCACCGTCTTGTCGGCCTCTGTCTCCTCACCGGTAACCACAAGGCGGACGTCTTTGCCCAACCTGCGTGAGATGTCGCGGACCAACCGTCCAAACCGCTGGAACACGGTGCCGATCGGTAACATCCGCACCTGCATGATGGCGTGCTGCATGTCCTCGGCGATGCGGTTGATCACGGCATACTGGGCCTTGATCTCGCGGGCAAGCTCTCGGCTCTCGAAAACGGTTTCAGCCCGTGCTGCCAGATACGGCAGTGCATTCTTGGCCACCACCATCTCGCCAATCAGATCCATCAGGCGGTCGATCTTGTCCTGAGACACCTTCAGCACGCGATGCCCGGCCTCCTCTGCCACCGGAGCCGGCTGCAAGCTCGTGCGCACCTCTGGCGCAGCAGCATCGGCAGCGCTTTCCGCCAAGGCCAGAGACGCATGGGCCACTCGGGGTCCTTCCTGCTCGGGATCGTGCACACGGATACCCCTGCTGCCGTCGGGATCCTGGTCTCGGGCCCACTGCGCCAGCGCTGCGCGCTCATAGGGAGCGTCTTCCTCCCAGGAACAGACCGCGTCGCCCGCGGTGTCGCCATGCATGGCCGACAGCAGTCCCAGCAGCACCCGACGCACAGCCAGCAATGCACCGCCTGTCAGGTCCGGCCGGGTCAGCAGGACGCACTGGTCACGCCAGAGCTGGCGCGCGCGCTGAAGCATCACCTCGCTGTACCGCTCGTCCTGCTCGAAAGCGCCGGGCTGCGCAGCCTGGCCATCAGGGGCCTGGAGCTTGACCGCGCCCTCGCTGCCGAGCGCAGAGGGCGCTACCACTGCTACGGGGGGCAAAACAGCACCCACCGCCGATGGTGTGGCTTCGACCGTGACAGCGGCCGAGGCTTCTTCTGGACACAGCCAGAGGACCAACTGCTCTGGCACAAAACGGAAGTGCTCCTCCAGGTACGCCGTCGGCGATGAACTGAGCATGCGGAAAACCAGAGAACACTGATAACAGTCCCACGCTGCGTTGTCCGCGGGTTGCTCCATCGGTGCAGTGTCCAGCCACGCCAGACCAGGGACCGAACGGGCGAGACGCCAGGGATCTTCGCCCTTGAAGAAGCATCCCGGCTCTGGCGTGTACTCCAGCGCAACCAGTCCCAGCTGCCCCTGGACGGCTGCATGGTCCATGGCCGCACTCACCCAGCCAGGCAACGGCTGCTCCGCAGTCGCGGAGGCGAGGGGCGGAGCGACAGGCCCACGCGACGACAGGGCCGCCACCGGCGGCGCTGTCGCCGTATCGCCTGTGTCCATCAGGGAACGCAAGGCACGAACGTGGACATCCGCGCCCTTGCTGGCATCGGTTGCCAAGCCCCCCGTGGCGGCGATCGCGTCAATCAGCGTGCCGGCGTAGTCCATGGCATCCAGAATGGCATCGGCCAACTGGGGGCTGTAGGCCATCTCCTGGCTGCGTACACGATCGAGCAAGTCCTCGGCCGCATGCACCACCGACTCCAGCGCAGCAAATTCGAACAGACCACAGTTGCCTTTCAGCGTGTGCACCTGACGAAACAGGTCATTGAGAAGCGCTGCATCCTGCGGAGCGCGTTCGACCTGCAGCAGCCGCTCGCCGATGGTCAGCAGAAGGTCGCGAGCCTCCAGCGTGAACTGCTCAATCAATTCATTCTGGTTTGTCGTCATAGCGACCTCCCTGTGGCTGCCTTGGCACGCTGCGCGGGCCCCTGTCCTCGGGCGATGTCTGCGGCTGCGCGCAAGGCGCGCTGCCGGTCGCCCAGCAGCAATGCGACCGTCAGCACCAATTCAGCCGACCGAGCAGGTTTGACCAAGTAGGCGTTGGCACCTGCCGCAAAAGCAGCCTCGGCGTCATGAGACTGCGCTTCGGTGGACACCATGAGCACTGGTGCCTGCAATGTGCCCTCGGTGCGAGCGCGCAGTGCCTTCACGAAGGCATATCCATCCATGCGGGGCATGTTGATATCACTGACGTACAGATCGAAAGGCTGTTCGCGCTGAGCGATTTTCTCCAGCGCCTCCATACCGTTCACGGCTTCGTCGATGATCCAGCCCGCGTCTCCGAGCATCTTGCGGTGGTACATGCGAATGGTGGCAGCGTCATCGACCACCAGAATGTTCTTGGCGCTCATTTCTTGTCTCCAGACACCGGCTTTTGGTACACCAGCGCGTCAGGGAATCGACGGGCGGAAAACAGCGAGGAAATCCGACTCATCGACTCGGAATGCCCCAGACACAGAAAGCCTCCTGGTCGCAGGCTCTCGAACATGTGCTCAGCCGCCAACCTGCGTGACACGTCGTCGAAATAGATCAGCAGGTTGCGGCAAAAAATGATGTCGATATCCCGAAACCGCCGGCAATCGGCGGGATCGGTGAGATTGACGCGGGAAAAATCCACGGCGCTTACCAGGTCGCGAGAGATCGCGTAAGTGCCATCCTTGCGCTTGGCGAAGTACTTCTCCAGATACGCGGCGGGCAGATTGGCCACGGAGCGGGCCGAGTAGGCACCGCGCTGGGCCGCTGCGAGTACAGCGGTATCGATATCGGACGAAAAGATTTCGACGTCGTGAAAATCAATGCCCGGCCATCTCTCCAGCAGGTAGATCGCGATGGAATAAGGCTCTTCGCCCGTGGACGACGGTACAGACCAGATGCGCACACGATCACCCGAGGGCTTGCGCTTGACACACTCGTCGAGCATGTTGTGCACCATGCAGTCGAACTGGTAAGCCTCGCGGAAGAAGTAGGTCTCGTTCACCGTCATGGCATTGACGAGGTGTTGCAATTCGTCGCTGCCGCGATCAAAGCGCAGTGCCATGAAGTAGGTGCGAAAGTCTGCAGCACCGGTCGTCTCGATGCGCTCGACCAGGCGCTTGTCCACGAAGTACCGCTTGCTCTCGTCAAAGTGAATGCCAGTCTTGCGGTAGAAGTACTCGCGGAACTTGAGGAAGTCCCCCTCCGTGATCACCGCGACATCGGTCGGATGTGTGGCTTTCATGGCGATTCAATCCTGGAGATCGCCACATCGGCAGCGAACGCGAGAAACGGGTCGTTACCGAAGCGTTGCACCGCGGCACGGAGCAATTCGACGTCCTGCGGCATGCCGGCCTCCGCCATGCCCTCCATGGCAGAGCCCACCACGTTGAGGGAGTCGTCGTGCTGCAGCACGCCTCGCAGCCATCTGCGTATAGAGGGATGCTGCAGCTCAGACAGCAACTGCAAAGTGAGCAGTCGCGTGTCGGGATCAGGATGACGGAGCAGTTCGTCGACGTGATCTGAGACGACCTGCGGCATGGTCGCCAGTACCTCCATGGCACCATTGCGCAAGGAGGCCTCGTCACTTTGCAAAAGCGGGATCAGCGCCTTGGCGACGTCGTCGTCACCGATCACGCTCAACGAGGTCCACAGCGCCGATTGCACCTCACGGCAAGACTCTGAGCGCAGCGCCTGCACCATGGATGCCACGCACCCAGGATGGGCTCGCAATGCGGCTGCTGCCTCCCGGCGACGGACAGGGTCTGGGTGATGGAGCAGCTCTTCGCACAGCGCTGCTGCATCCTGGGCTACCGGCCCGGTAGGTTCCGATGCAGCGTTGCTGGTAGCGGCTTTCTGCAATGCCATGCTGATCTCCTGAAATACGATGGCGCCTCAGACACCAAGCCACTGACACAGCTGACTGGCAATGCGGTCGCAGGGGAGCTGAACCGTGGCCCCGTTGCGTGCCACCAATTCCTGGGGCATGCCATAAACCACCGCTGTCTCCCGAGACTCGGCCACCGTGCGCCCACCCCGTCGGCGCAGCTCTGCCATCGGTTGCGCGCCGTCATCACCCATACCGGTCAACAAGACCCCGATCAATTGACTCGGATCCACCACCTGCATGGCCGACTCGACCAGCCGAGAGACGGACGGGTGCCACGCGTAAGCGCAGGACTCGGGTACCGGACGGGCCACAAGCTCACCGCCCGATGCGCGAGCCACGACCATGTCGGTACCTCCACGCGCGACGTAGACATGACCTGGCGCCAAACGGGTGGGCCTGTCCACCTCGCAGACGTGCACTGCGCACAAACCATCCATCCGACGTGCCAGCACCTGTGTGAAATTGGCCGGCATGTGCTGCGCCAGCAGTACGGGCCAAGGGCAGTGGGCAGGCAGATGGGGCAATATGTCCTCCAGAGTGCGCGGCCCTCCAGTGGAGACCCCCATCAGCACCAAACCCTGGTACTCCCCTGCCGTTGCACGTGTCGCCCCGACCGCCTCCGTTGCGACACTCCCGGCATTGCGTACGCAAGGCCCCCGCGACTCCTGACGTCTTTGTCCTGCCAAACGTTGCCGCGCACCCGCCCGGGGCTTTGCTTGGGCGGCCGCGCGTACTTTGGTCACCAGTTCCAGGGCCACCTGCTCGATATTGAGCGAGATCGTTCCTCCGGGTTTGGCAATGCAATCGACCGCCCCCAGTGCCAGCGCCTCGAGTGTCGCCATGGCACCCTTCTCGGTCAGGGAGCTGACCATCACCACCGGAGTCGGCCTGACCTGCATCATCAGCGACAAAGAAGTCAGCCCGTCCATTTCAGGCATGTTGACGTCCAGTGTCACCACATCCGGGTGGTACTGCACCAGTCGATCCACAGCTTCAACCCCATTGCGGGCCATCTCCACCTCCATGCCGGCATCGCGCAGGATTTGGCCAAGGGTTCGCCGCATCAAAGCAGAGTCGTCCACGACCAACACTTTGGTGACCTTCATCGAGATTTCTCCCCAGAGAGTCAGGGCATGGGCGCGGGGTTGCCGCAGTCGCCCACATCAGCCATCAGCTGCTGGGCCTCTACCAGCATGACCAGCCGGCGATCGCCGTCGAGCTTGGCCACACGTCGGATAAGGCGTGCCTGCTCTGGAGCCAGTTCTGGCGCCGACTCTATGGAGTGCGCATCGATCCGCAGCACCTCGGCCACAGAGTCCACGATGAATCCGGTTCGGCGTTGACCGACGTGGTACACCATGATTCTCTGGCGGTCGTTGCGCTCGCAGCGGGGCAACCCGAGGCGACTGCGCTGGTCGATCACTGGGAGCACAGTGCCACGCAGGTTGATGACGCCTTCCGCATAGTCTGGTGTGCGTGGAATATGGGTCAGGGTTTCTGGCACACGCACAATCTCTTGCACGCTCATGATTGGAACGCCGTATTCCTCGCCAGCCAGCCGAAAGACCACCACTTGCAGATCGTCGTCTAGCCCACTCGCTGAAGCTGTGGCTTGTGCGTCGTCCTTCATGACTGCCTCCTGGTGAAGTGCGTGTACCGTGTTTGCCTGTATTTGCTCGGTAATCTCAGCCCCTAGCAGCAGGTCCTGTACACCCGGAAGACTGGCGATATCGAGCACAGACACCAGACGGCGTCCCTCGTCGAGTCGGCAGATGGCGGAGAACTCGCGCATCCCCCCATCGCGGGACAGCGTCGGCGGCAGCGGCTCTGCTGCGTCCTGTGGCACCGTCAGCACTTCTTTGACGGTATCCGTCACCAGCCCTACAGCCGCTCCATCCGACAGACCTACCACTACGATTCGCTGGCGCTCGTCGGGCTCGGCGTAGGGCAACCCAAACAGTTGCCGCAATCCGACCAGCGGGAGCAAACGCTGACGTAGTGAGATCAGACCCAGCACATGCGGCGCGGCATGCGGCAGTACCGTCCACTCGTTAGGGCACTGCACGATCTCACGAACATCTGCGATATCCACACCGTATTCCTGCCCCGCCACCGTGAAGCTCACCAGTCGCTGCTCGGTCGCGATGACTCCGTGAGCAGCCATAAGATCGGGGGCTGCGCCTACAGACGTGCTCATCGGAGCGGTATTGGGTAGCGCACCCTCTGCGCTCTGCGCGATCAAGCGGCTGAACTGCTTCTGCACCACGCGTGCCAGGTCCAGCACCAGGATGAGATCGCTCCCAGGCCCCTCAGGGCGTGGCCGCTGAATGACAGCCGTCAGGTAGTCTCCCTGCGCCAGAGAGCGGAACTGCTGTGCAGGGACCAGCTCGTGCGGCTGCACGTGGATCACGCTGCGCACCTGATCCACCAAAAATCCGAGCAACTGACCGCTCTCGATCACCACAGCCCGTGTCGCATCGTCAACCTCGCGCTCAGGCAGTCCGAAAATGGTACGTAGACTCAGGATTGGCAGTACGCGGCCGCGCAAGTTGGCCAACCCGTCCAGGGACCGCGGCGCAAGTGGCAGTCGCGCGACGTCCGGTGCGCGAATGATCTCTTGTACAGGCGCCAACGGTACAGCGAACACTTCGTTCGCGACACTGAAGGTCACAAACTGCCCCTCTGCGCGCACGATGCTCTCACTGGCTTCAGGTAGGGAATTCATCCCGCACTCCTCAGGCCTGCAGGCCCGCTGGTGAATCAGGAGCTTTGCAGCTCGTCGGCCAGTGATGCGATCTCTTCGATAGCAGCTGCCAGCTCTTCTGCGCCTTGCGACTGCTGTCGCGCGGCTGCTGCAGCCTGCTCTGCGGCCTTCTCCGCCTGGGCGGCTGCGGCAGCAACCTGATCGACCCCTAACTTGACCTGCCCCAGCGCTGTCACAATTTCCTCCGACGACTGCAGCGCCAGCTCGTTGCCTCGCACAAGACTGTCCACATCACGCTCCATGGTGTGCAATGCGGTCGTGATGCTGCGGGCTTTGTCGACTTCGACCCGTGCCGCGTCCATGATCTCGGAGAGGTCACGGCCCACCAGAGTGATCTGGTCTTGGATTCCCTTGACCAGATCCTTGATCCGGTCGGCGTTCTCTGCGGAGTCGTGAGCGAGATTGCGGATGTCGGTCGCGACCACCACAAATCCCTTGCCGTACTCTCCGGCGCGAGCCGCCTCAATGCTGCCGTTGACGGCCAGCATATTGGTCTGAATGGACACTTGGGTGATCGCATCTACGATCTTGTCGATCTTGCGGCTCACCAACTCGAGTGCCTTGACCTGCTGCGTGCTCACCTGCGTGGATTCCACGCCCGTCGAAATGCTGGCAATGAGGCCATCGATCTGCACCTTGCTCTCCGTCATCAAGGCCTGAATGGTGGACGCCTTTTCTTTGCTGACAGACGCGCGAGTCGCTGCCAGCTGGGCTCCACGTTCAATCTGCACAATCGAGGCGGACGAGGCGGATGTTGCGGAAGACTGCGCCTGTGCGCCCTTTCGGATCTGGTCCAGCGCCACCATGATCTGCGCCGCTGAACGGTTGATCTCCTGCACAACGCTGGCCAGCTCCTCGGCGGCCGAGGCCACCTCTTCCGCGCTCTTGCCGATGTCGGTACTCGTCTTGAGCTCATCCGCCAGATCCGCAAGACTCTGGGCGGTTTGCTCACACTCGGACAGCGCGGTACTTTGCTCTTGCACGGTCTTGGCAGCCTCTTCGCAGGCAGAGCTCTGCTCGGTTGCCGCTGCAGCAATGGTTTCGGCACCACGCAGTGCCTCTTTCACAGCGTTGTCGGACTGGCCTGCAGCCGTAGCGATTTCTGTGGCCCCTGACACGATGGTGGCGGCATCTGAGCCGATGCGCGTGAGCTGCTGCAAGATGGCATCGCTCTTTTGGACCTCCGCCTGAACAGCGTCGGCAGCCGCATTGATGCCCGTTGCGATGTGATTCACATCTCCTTGAATCTGGGCCACCAGTTCCTGAATCTGCTTCGCACTTTTCTCGCTGGTCTCCGCCAGGGTACGCACTTCGTCGGCAACCACAGCGAAGCCCTTGCCATGCTGACCAGCTCGCGCCGCCTCGATGGCCGCATTCAGAGCCAGCAAATTGGTCTGATCCGCAATACGAGCCACAGCCTTGACGATGTCGCCGATGCTCGAGGCCTGCCGCTCCAACTCCGCCACCATCTTGACGGACTCGGCCTGGCGTTGCGCCGCCACACCCACGTTGCTGATGGTCGCCCGCACCTCGTCGTTGAGACGGGAACTCATCTGCTGCATGGCCTGCGCACTTTGCTGGGCATGCTGCGCTGAGTCGAGCTGTCGGGTGATGGATGTGCTGATCTGGGTGATGGCTGCGAGGGACTCCTGGGCTGCGCCGGAGGCCTCCTCGGCGCCGCTGGCGATCTGGTCCGTCGCACGCTTGAGCTCTTCCGCGGCAGAGGCTGCTTCGTTCACACCAGCAGACAGCTGGGTCGCCGCACTGGCCACTCGCTCGGAGGCCTGCTGCTGCTTGGCAAGGGTCCGTGCTCTCTTGCGCTGGGCTTCTGCATCTTTACTGACCTGTCGGCCCACATGTGGCATGGACTGCGCAGCAAGTGCAGCACCAGCATCGCTTTGTCGTCTCACCAAGGACATCATGGACTCCTTCGATTCAGCCTTGCAAATGATAAATTAACACCATCGACGGGAATCAATACTATCACTTAAGACGTCAAAAGATTGCACTTGGGTCATTTATAAAATCTTTTAACAACGAAAACCTCTTCGCCTACGCCAAAGCGATTGAAGACAAAATTTCATATTTATCATCTAGGAGGCCTATCATGCGCTGGGCCTACATTGCTGCACTCATCTGACCTGCATAGAGCACCGCACACCCATGAAGCCGGGCAAAGCATCCGTATTCAGAACTGTTTCCTGGTGAATGCAGTGCCAATCACAGAGATTTCAGACGGCCAGCGAATGACCGAGCGCGGCGTGGTGGGACCTTGGCGCGATCCAACCTCTCGCCCTCTGGTGCCTTCGGGTGGCATGGTGCTGCCAATCCAAGATGCGGTGCGACGAAAGCTTGGTCACAGTGCCGCTTCGCTCATAGGCAAGCGATCGCCGATCCATTCGGCCAAACCTATCCTGAGCGCCAATAATCACGCAGTCTGGGGTCGGAACTTTTGGTCTTAGCACTCACTCCCAGAGAGTGCTAACATTGCTCCACAGTCCAGAAAGGATGCGTCGAATGCCCACTTCCACCCTCGCCTCCAGCACGAGCATCGCCCCCGCCAACCCGTGGGCGCTGGTGCCGCCGCTGGGCAATCTGGACGCCTACATTTCCGCCGTCAATCGCCTGCCCATGCTCACCGCCGAGGAGGAGCAACAGTATGCGCGCCGGCTGAAAGAGCACAACGACCTAGACGCCGCCGGGCGGCTTGTGATGTCGCACCTGCGCTTGGTGGTGTCGATCTCGCGCCAGTACCTGGGATACGGCCTGCCGCACGGTGACCTGATCCAGGAAGGCAATGTCGGCCTGATGAAGGCGGTCAAGCGCTTCGACCCCGACCAAGGCGTGCGCTTGGTCAGCTACGCCATGCACTGGATCAAGGCAGAGATCCACGAGTACATCTTGAAGAACTGGCGCATGGTCAAGGTGGCTACCACCAAGGCGCAACGTAAACTGTTTTTCAATCTTCGCTCGATGAAACAGGGCTTCAAGGCTGATGCTGGCGCCGAGGGTCTGAGCCCCCGCGATACCCTGTCCGAGCATGAAATCGACTCGGTCGCAGCGCAGCTCAATGTGAAGCGCGAAGACGTCATCGAGATGGAAACGCGCATGGCAGGCGGCGACGTGCTGCTCGATCCAAGTCCCGGCGACGACGGCGAACAGGCCTTCGGCCCGATCGCCTACCTGGCCGATGCCTCGCACGAACCAACGTCGATGATCGAGTCGCGCCAGCGTGACCTGCTGGCCTCCGACGGTATTGCGACCGCCTTGGCCACGCTCGACGACCGCAGCCGCCGTATCGTGGAAGAGCGCTGGCTCAAAGTGAACGATGATGGCTCGGGCGGCATGACGCTGCACGAACTGGCCGCCGTGTACGGCGTAAGTGCCGAGCGTATCCGCCAGATCGAGGCAGCGGCCATGAAGAAGATGAAGAAGGCACTCGTTGAGTACGCTTGACGCTGCGCGGCCGATGTTGCGCGTTAACATCGCCTGCTAGCGGTCTGCCAAGCCGAGGCCCTTTGAGGGCCTTTTTTGCGAGCATCGGACCGCGTTCAACGCCCCCTCTTTTCTCGTCCTTTGTCGATCCCTGCAAGGAGCACGCATGTCGCAACCGATGTCCCGACGCACCGCCCTGGCCGCAGCCTTGCTGGCTACCGGCGCTCCGGTGGCTGGCTGGGCCCAATCCAAAGCAGCCGCCAACGCTGAGGTCTGGCCCAGTAAGCCACTGCGTATCATCGTGGGCTTTCCGGCTGGCTCGTCGCCCGACCTGACCGCCCGCACGATCGCAGAACCGCTTTCCAAGGCACTGGGCCAGCCGGTGGTGGTGGAAAACCGCGTGGGCGCGGGCGGCAACATCGGTGCCGATGCGGTGTCCAAGGCCAGAGACAACCACACCATCGGCCTGATGATCAACGGCAACCTCACAATTGCCAAGTTGTTGAATCCTGCGGTGCCGTACGACCCACAAAAAGATCTGGCGCCACTGACTCTGGTCGGAACCTCGCCGCTGGTACTCACTGTGCCCACCAATCTGCCCGGCATCACGCCGCAGACCACGGGCCAAGACTTCTTCACCCTGGCTCGCAACGCGGGTGACAAATGGAGCTACGGTACCCCTGGCGTTGGTACCGTGGGCCACATCGGCACAGAGCTGCTCAAGTCACGCAGCAACATCAATCCAGTCCATGTCCCATACCCCGGCTATCCACAGGTGGCCACCGCCATGCTCGGGGGGCAATTGCAGATGGCCCTGCTGCCGCCCGCTCTTGCACAGGCGCAGATCCGCTCAGGCAAGCTGCGTGGCATCGGGGTCACATCCACGGGGCGCAGCCCGCTCGCGCCCGACTTGCCGCCACTGAGCGAGGCGGGCATTCGCGGCTTCAGCCTCGAGATCTGGAACGCTTTTGCTGCGCCCTCCACCATGCCCGCGGCCTTGCGCGAGCGGTTGTCCGCGATGCTCGTGAACATCATCCGCACTGATGAAATCCGTGCCAAGCTCTTCCAGCAAGGCTGGCAGGTCGCAGCCACGTCGCCTGAAGGCCTGAGCAACCGCATCAAGGCCGATACCAACCTGCTCGGCGGCATCATCGCCATGCGTGGCATCAAGGCGGAATAGCTTAACGAGACTTGGCTCGCTACATGGGCCGCGAATGCCGCGGGCATCGGCCAGCTCGTGGCACCGCTCACGAGGCCGGGCTCGGTCAGCCCGCCTCGCGCAGCAAGGTGCGCACGTCTTCGCCTAGTACCTGAACGCCAGTTCCATAGCGGTGGTACACGCGAAGGCGCCCCGATGGGTCGTACACATAGCTGCCAGCCGAATGATCCATGGTGTAGCTCGTGGGCGTCTTGCCGTCGACCTTCTTGTAGTAAATCTTGAAGTCCTTGGCGACCGCCGCGAGTTGCTCCGGCTCGCCACGCAGCGCGAGGAAGCTCGGATCGAAATTGCCCATGTACTCCTTAAGCACCTGCGGCGTGTCGCGCTCGGGATCGACGGTGATGAAGATGCCCTGCAGCCGGTCACCCTCGGCGCCTAGTTGGCGTTTGACTTCAGCCAGCTCCAGCATGGAGGTCGGACAGACGTCCGGGCACTGCGTAAATCCGAAGAACACCACCACCACCTTGCCACGAAAGTCGGCAATTGTCCGCCGCTGTCCATTGTGATCTGTCAGTGGAAAATCCTTCGCATAGTCGGCTCCGGTGATATCAATCCCCCTGAACTCGGCCTTCTTCTCGCCGCACGCCGCCAGCATTCCGGCGGCAGCCACCAACGCAGCGGCTCCTGCGGTGCGGATGAGGTTACGTCTTAGCATGGGCGTCACAACAAGTAATGATCCAGTAGCAGCGCGGCGAACAGTGCGCTCAGATGGATCAGAGAAAAACGGAAGGTCTTGCGTGCCAATGCGTCGGAATACGAACGCCAGAGCGCAAATCCATAGGCGCAGAAACCGCCGCTCAGAATGACAGCTGCTGCGAGATACAGCCAGGAGCTCATGCCAAAGATGAACGGCATCAGACACCCGGCGAACAGGATCAGGGTGTAGAGAAACACCTGCAGGCGGGTGAATTCGTTGCCATGGGTCACCGGAAGCATCGGAAGGCCCGACTTGCGATAGTCCTCCACACGGTACAGCGCCAGGGCCCAGAAGTGCGGCGGTGTCCAGAGGAAGATGATGAGAAACAGGATCAGTGCCTCAGGTGCCACCTCGCCCGTCACTGCTGCCCAGCCGAGCACTGGTGGCATGGCCCCCGAAGCGCCTCCGATCACGATGTTCTGCGGCGTCAGCGGCTTGAGCACCACGGTGTAGATCACAGCGTAACCCACAAAGGTGGCAAAGGTCAGCCACATGGTCAGCGGGTTCACCGCAAAGTACAGCAGTGCAGAGCCCCCCACACACAGCGCAGCAGAAAAAACCAGGGTCTGCGCGTTCGACAGCTCGCCCTTGGCCGTTGGCCGCCAGGCTGTACGCTTCATGCGTGCGTCGATGCCCTGCTCCACGATGCAATTGAATGCAGCGGCGGCCCCAGCCACCAGCCAGATGCCCACACAGGCCAGCACCATGCGCCAGCTCTGGGCACCCGTCGGCAGGCCGGGAATGGCCAGCACCATGCCGATGAGCGCACAAAAGACAATGAGCTGGACAACGCGTGGCTTGGTCAGCGCATAAAACTGCGCGAACCGGGACGGAAGCAAGGAAGCAGAAACGGCACTCATGCAGTCAATCGAGAGTCTTGGGAGCAGGCAGCCAACCGGGTAGCAGCCTCAGAGGTCATGCGAGTGCCCGTCCAGGCCCACGTCAGCACCAGCACCATGGCGGCCGCTCCGC
This sequence comes from Acidovorax lacteus, assembly GCF_039540375.1. Classification (NCBI taxonomy): domain Bacteria; kingdom Pseudomonadati; phylum Pseudomonadota; class Betaproteobacteria; order Burkholderiales; family Comamonadaceae; genus Acidovorax; species Acidovorax lacteus. The sequence continues at coordinate 32,724 of NZ_BAABEX010000011.1, read as the reverse complement.
CAGTGTGCAACACAGCAGCCGCCAAGGGCCAGCCCAACACGACATTGGACAAGCCCGTGAGCAATTGCAACAGGCCCAGCACTGCCAGCCAGCGGGCGGCAGGTCGCAGGGCATCCACGCGATGGAGACGCCATGCCAGCAGCCACAGCGCAGGCAGTACCACGTACGCGGCAAGGCGGTGAACGTAATGGATGGCGGTCAAGCCCGCAAAGCTGATGTGGGAGCCGTCCTGGAGCATGCCCAGTTCACGCCATATCTGAAAACCCTGCGCAAAATTCATCGGGGGCCACCAGCTGCCCTGGCATTGCGGAAACGTGGTGCATGCCAGCACAGCGTAGTTGGTGCTCACCCAGCCACCTAGCAGAATCTGCAGGGCGACCAATGCGGCCACAGCGCCAATCCCCCAGCGCACCCCTCGCGACAGCGCAACGGGTTGCAAGCCTCGGTCATGCTGCGAATAGCGCACGGCCTGCACCGTCAGCAAGGCCAGCAAGATCAACCCGCCGGCAAGATGCAACGTGACAATGGCGGGGAACAGCTTCATGGTTACTGTCAGCGCTCCAAACGCCCCTTGCAAGCAGACCCAGAAGAGCGTGAATGTCGGCCACCAAGGACTCAGCGGCTCCGCCTGCGCCACAGGAGCCGAAGACGAACGGCCTTGGCGGCGCTGCGCCCAGGCGGTGGCCGTCATCGCGATGATCAGCACCCCCACCCCAGTCGCAAGGTAGCGATGGATCATTTCCACCCACGCCTTGCCATGGGTCACGGGGCCGGTGGGGCGTTCGGCCTGCGCAGCCGCAATCTCCTCGCGCGCGCCCACCGGACTGGCGCTGCCGTAGCATCCGGGCCAGTCCGGGCAACCCAGGCCGGAATCGGTAAGGCGCGTGAACGCTCCGAACAGCACCAGATCAAACGTCAAAAATAACGTCAGCAGCGTCAGCGCCTGTAGCCGTCGCATCGGCGTGGCACCGCGGTTGCGCCACCACACCCAGCACAAGGGTCCCAGCGCAATCAGCACACCCAGCAGCATCAGCCGCGCCAGGGGCTCCAGGTCGTAAAGCGGTTGCGGATCCATACTCACTGCGCTCCCGAACGCCCTGCCTGATCCCAAGACGAAGACGCCCGCAGCAGACGCTCCAGATCGCGCTTGGCCTTGCTCGCATTCGCCTTGTCGAGCCCGGCCGGCATGCGCATCATCCAGTTGCCCATGGGATCCACCACATACAGATGATCCCGAAGCGCATGGCCGGGCCCTGGCGCCAGCCATCGGGACAAGGCCTGCGCATCTACACGCAGCACGGTGGCCTTGGTCAACCCAGGCAGTATCTCGGCAGGGGGAGAAGCATCATCCGGAATCAACCAGACCCAATCCACGCGGTCCTTTTCCTTGCCGACGCCTTCGCGCATCTGGCGCTGCAGGTAGAGATGGTCTTGGCACGCCGCGTCGCAGGCCCCGGGCGCCACACTGACCAACAACCATTGCCCTTTGAGCGCCGTGAGATTGCCTGCGGCACCAGCGAGATCGCGCGTCTCCAGGGACGGCATGGGACGTTGCGGGTCAATCAACTCGCTGAAGTTGCGTCGCCCCTCCGGACGGATCACATAGTAGGTGAAGTACGAGGCAATAACCGGTGCAGCACACATGAGCAGCACGCCGATCATCTTCAGACGGCCACTGCGCGTGCGCTGAGCTTGCTCCACCGCATGGTCCACCCCTGGAAGGTTATGAACCGTCAGACCCAGGGGATGGTCCTGCGCCGTTTCGGACTCAGGCGGCCGGGTCGCGGCGCGGGCGAATGAAGCGTCGGACGAGTTGGAACCAGACATAAAGAAGTGCAATCAGGGCACTGAGCCCGAACCATTGAAAGGCGTAGCCGTAGTGCTTGTCCACTCCGGTGGCCACAGCAGGCCATTCGCGCAACAAACCTTCGCTGGGGTGGCCCGTCTGCACCACCGACAGTGGCAGAGGGGACAGGCCCGTTTCAGAGCGGAAGGTTTCGAGGTCGAGATTTTGCCGGATGCGTGAAGCCCCCTCTTGCGCAGGGCCGCCCGCCATCTCGTACAGCTTGGAAGGCAACCCTGCAACGCGGCCCTCAATGCTGACCACTCCAGAAGGGGTGTCGACTTCCGGAAGCGCTGTACGGTCTTGAAAGTTACGCGGCACCCACCCCCGTTGCACCAACACCGGCTGTGCCAATCCTTCTGCCTTCAGGGGCGTCACGACAAAAAATCCTGGACGCCCTTGCATCTGGCGATTGTCGAGAAACCGCGTGTGCGCGGCCAGCCATTCGCCCCTCAGAACAATCCGCCGATGCAATGCATCCGGATGCACCGAACCGGTGTCTGCATCGATGGACTGTCCAAGCGCGTCGGCCGTCAGTGGCGAGGCCGCCTCCTGTGCTTCTCGCGCGGCTTGTAATGCCAGCTTCGTGTCGGCGCGCCCCAACTGCCAGAATCCCAGGGACGCGGTGACCGCAATGCCCACCACCGCAGCCAGGGTAATCAGCCCAAAACGGCGGCTCCAAAGACGGTCAGAGGGGCTCACGGGATAATGGCTCCATGAAAATTCTGGTCGGTATCGCTTTTCTGGGCATCCTGGGCAGTCTCGGGTCGGCGCTGTACTACATGATGCGCAACGGCCGCGATGACAAGGCCAAAGGTAGTCACATGGCCTGGGCACTTGCCCTGCGGGTCGGGCTTTCCGTGCTGCTCTTCCTGTGTATTTTGATCGCCTGGCAACTAGGCTACCTGCAGCCCACCGGACTCCCTGCGACCAGTTAAGTCTTTACGTGCTGGACGTACTACATCGCATCAGACGCCGAGTGTTTACATCACCATGTAAGACATGAAAAAAGCGCCTTACGGCGCTTTTTTCATGGGCGTCCCGGCTTACATCCAATAGACCAACACATACAAGCCCAGCCAGACCACGTCCACAAAGTGCCAGTACCAAGCTGCGCCTTCAAAGCCAAAGTGCCGTTCGGCGGTGAAGTGACCCTTTTGTAGCCGCAGCGTGATAAACAGAAGCATCAGCATGCCAATGAACACGTGGAAGCCGTGGAATCCCGTGAGCATGAAGAAGGTGGAACCGAAGATGCCCGAGTCGAGCTTGAGATTCAGGTCGGTGTACAGGTGGTAATACTCGTAGCCCTGCACCATCAGAAACACCACACCCAGCAGAACTGTCGCCCACATGAAGGCAATGGTCTTACCGCGTTGGTTGGCTCGCAGTGCATGATGGGCAATCGTCAGGGTCACGCCCGAGGTGAGAAGCAGTGCGGTGTTGATGGTGGGCAACCAGAACGGACCGACCGTCTGGAACGGCTCCACGATACCTGCCGGCGACGCGGTCGCTCCAGCAGCTACGCTGGGCCACACTGCCTTGAAGTCTGGCCACAACAGGCCGTTCTCAAGGCTGCCGAGGGCTGGCACCGAGTGCGAGCGTGCCCACCACAGCGCGGTGAAGAAAGCCCCGAAGAACATCACCTCGGAAAAGATGAACCAGCTCATGCTCCAGCGGTACGAAAGATCGATCTTGTAGCCATACAGGCCGCTTTCGCTTTCGTGGACAGCATCACGGAACCACTGGTACAGCACGAACAGCCACCACACCAGACCGAACGCCAGCGAGTACTTGCCCCAGTCATGGCCGTTGATCCACTGGCCAGCCCCCAGGATCACGAAGAACAGCCCAAAAGCGGACATCGCGGGATGACGCGACTCGGCGGGCACGTAGTAATACGGGGTCGTACCGTGGGTGGATGCGCTCATTTCAGCTCCTGACTCTCTCTAAATCTATCGTTATTCGTACTCTGACCGCCTAAACGATCGTATTGACCAGCATCATCAGCCCGATCACAAGCAAAAACACCGCCACCAGCCCCACCACGATCACATGCAACGGATAGATACGGCTCAGGTCTTGCGCGTACTCACTGCCTTTGCGCAATCCAAGAAGCGACCAAGCCACTGCCTTGACACTACGCAACCAAGATGCGCGACCGTTTGCAGGCGAATCAGAACCAGCAGCGGGCTGGGTCGGTGCGGAATCAGATGCCATGGAAGACTCAGGAACCCGAAGTCTGCGACGGCGCCGCTGACAGTGTGCTCGTCGGTGCTGCAGGCACCTTGCCCCCTACTTCGAAGAATGTGTAGGAGAGCGTGATGGTCGTCACATCCTTGGACAGCTTCGGATCAATGACAAATGCCACTGGCCATTCACGCTTCTCTCCAGGCTCGAGGGTGTATTGATTAAAGCAGAAACATTCCAGCTTGTTGAAATGCGATGCCGCCTGGCGAGGTGCATAGCTCGGGATTGCCTGCGCAGCCATGCGCCGGTCCTGGATGTTCTGGAACTCGTACATAACCGTGGCTAGCTCCCCGGGATGTACTTTCATGGAGCTCACAGCCGGTTTGAAATCCCAAGGCCCACGGGCATTGGCGTCAAACTCGACCGTGATCACGCGGCTGCGGTCCACTTGGCTGTTGGAAGGGACCTTCACATCCCGACCAGCAGCACCAGCGCCGGGTACCTGCCGCTCAGACAGCGAGAGGATGTTAATCCCCGTCATCTCGCAAATATGGCGATAAATAGGAATGAGGGCATAGCCGAAAGCGAACATGCCGGCGGCGATCACCACCAGCTTGCCCACCATCTTGGCATTTTCACGACGAAGGTTCATGGTGCGGTGAAGGTCTCGTATTCAACTCGACAGAAGGAACACCTTGGCCACAAACCCGAGGAAGAACGCTGCCGCTATGGACGCCAATACCAGCGCCATGCGAACGTTGTTCTTCTTTTGCTCGGGTGTCGTCATCGCGCAGCTCCTCAGCCAATCACGCGCGTGGCCGTAGCGTCCAGCTTGGGAGGCGTCTCAAACGTATGGAAGGGGGCAGGAGACGGCACTTCCCATTCCAAACCTTCAGCAGCTTCCCAGGGCTTCTGCGGCGCTTTCTCGCCTTTGCCCATCATGGCGGGCAGCACGATGGCCATAAAGAAGTACACCTGCATCAGACCGAAGCCAAAGGCACCAATAGACGCGATGGCGTTGAAGTCTGCGAACTGCATGGGGTAGTCGGCATAGCGTCGAGGCATGCCAGCCAGACCCAGGAAGTGCATCGGGAAGAACGTGATATTGAATGTGATCAACGAACCCCAGAAGTGAATCTTCCCGCGGGTCTCGGAGTACATCACACCAGTCCACTTCGGAGCCCAGTAGTAATAGGCAGCGAACATGGAGAACAGCGAGCCTGCGACCAGCACGTAGTGGAAGTGGGCTACCACGTAGTAGGTGTCCTGCAGTTGGATGTCGATGGGCGCCATCGACAGAATCAGACCTGTGAAGCCGCCCATGGTGAACACGAAGATGAAACCCACGGCGAACAGCATGGGGGTTTCAAACGTCATCGAACCGCGCCACATGGTCGCGATCCAGTTGAAGATCTTGACCGCAGTGGGCACAGAGATCAGCATGGTCGCGTACATGAAGAACAGTTGTCCCGTCACGGGCATGCCAGTCGTGAACATGTGGTGGGCCCACACGATGAACGACAGGATGGCGATCGACGAAGTGGCGTACACCATGGATGCGTAGCCGAACAGCTTTTTGCGAGAGAACGCGGGCACGATCTGGCTGATGATGCCGAAGGCCGGCAAGATCATGATGTACACCTCAGGGTGACCGAAGAACCAGAAGATGTGCTGGTACATGATCGGGTCACCACCGCCAGCCGGGTTGAAGAAGCTGGTGCCGAAGTGGCGATCTGTCAGGGTCATCGTGATGGCACCAGCGAGCACGGGCATCACCGCGATCAGCAGATAAGCCGTGATCAGCCAGGTCCAAGCGAACATCGGCATCTTCATCAGCGTCATCCCAGGAGCGCGCATGTTGAGGATGGTCACGATGATGTTGATCGAGCCCATGATCGACGAAGCACCCAAGATGTGCATTGCGAAAATCGCGGCATCCATCGAAGGACCCATCTGAAGCGTCAGCGGGGCGTACAGCGTCCAGCCGGCGGCGGGGGCACCGCCGGGCATGAAGAAGCTCGACACGAGGATGATGGCGGCCGGAATCATCAGCCAGAAGCTGAAGTTGTTCATCCGCGCAAATGCCATGTCAGAGGCACCAATCTGCAGCGGAAGCATCCAGTTCGCAAAGCCCACGAAGGCAGGCATGATCGCGCCGAACACCATGATCAGGCCGTGCATCGTGGTGAGCTGGTTGAACAACTCGGGGTTGACCACCTGCAGGCCAGGCTGGAACAACTCTGCGCGGATCAGCAACGCCAGCACACCGCCCACCATGAGCATGGCGAACGAGAACAGCAGGTACAGCGTACCGATGTCTTTGTGATTGGTGGCGAACACCCAACGGCGCCAGCCGGTCGGAGCGTGGTGGTGATCGTCGTGCGCGTGATCGCCAGCGTGGCCGTGATTGTCGAGAACAGCACTCATGTTGGTTACCTCAATGCAATGGTGCGGTGATTACTTGCCGCGCTGGGCCACGATTTCTGCAGGCTGCACCAGCTGCCCCGTCTTGTTGGACCAAGCATTCTTGGTGTAGCTCACAACAGCCGCAATGTCAGTGTCGCTAAGTTGCGGCCAAGCTGGCATTGAACCGTTGCCAGCGCCCTTGAGCATGATCTGAATCTGCTTGGCATGATCCGAATCCAGCACGATAGCCGAACCGTCCAGCGCCTTTATCGCACCAGCGCCCTTGCCGTTCGCTTGGTGGCAGGCGGCGCAGTTGGCAGCGTAAATCTTCTCGCCGCGCTTCATGAGGTCGTCCAGGGCCCACACTTTGTTCGGATCGTCCTGCTTGGCCGCCGCCAGCTTGCGCTGCTGCGCCACCCAAGCCGTGTACTCCTCGGCCGTGACCACCTTCACGTGGATCGGCATGTACGCGTGCTCCTTGCCACACAGTTCAGCGCACTGGCCGTAGTAGTCTCCGACCTTCTCTGCCCGGAACCAGGTATCACGCACGAAACCAGGGATCGCGTCTTGCTTGATACCAAACGCCGGCACCATGAAAGCATGGATCACATCGTTCGCCGTTGTGATCACGCGGATTTTCTTGCCAACCGGCACCACCAGGGGGTTATCCACCTTGAGCAGGTAATCGTTGGGCGCATCGGCGACCTTACCGCTGTCCGACAGCACACGATGCGAGCTGTCAAGCGTAGAAATGAAGGAAAGACCTTCACCCTCGCCGGTGATGTAGTCGTAGCCCCACTTCCACTGGTATCCAGTGGCCTTCACCGTCAGGTCGGCATTGGTCGTGTCCTTCTGTGCCACGAGCACCTTGGTCGCGGGCAATGCCATCAGGATCACGATGATGAAAGGCACCACCGTCCAGACCACCTCCACCGTCACCGACTCGTGGAAGTTCGCCGGTTTGGCACCGCGCGACTTTCGGTGTTTCCAGATGGAGTAGAACATCACAGCGAACACGGCCACGAAAATCACCGTGCAGATGATCAGCATCATCCAGTGCAGAAAATGCTGCTGCTCAGCAATCTTGGTGACCGGCGGGGCCAGGTTCAGCTGATTCACCGCCGGACCACCGGGAAGATCTTGAACGGCATGGGCAACGCCCCCCATCCAAGCACCGGCGGTCAGCAGCAGAGAAGCCAGCTTTTTGGAAATGCTCTTCATAGTTCTCACTTACTTCTAAGCCTCAATGTAACCAAACCCCTGGCGCGCCCTGGTGGGGTCAGGCAGCGCGCAAGGCCATGCGGATCTCCGAAGCCAGGGCAGCCCGCAGCTCGGGGCGCACAAAACGCCCCACATGCACAGACCGCCCCTGCGCCGACAGCGTGATCAGCGACCGGTCTCCGGACTTGGGCTCAACCCGTACCCAGTGGCGATCGAATTCCGCACGCTGCAACCTGCCAGCCGTCTCCAGTTCCACCACAAGACGACCGCCTTGCAGCGAAATCCTCTCACCGTCGGCCGCATGGCGCCCGTACAGGAGGAAAGCAATTCCTACCGCGATGATTTCGGCCCAAGCAAAGGGCATGACGAGGTAGGCGCCCTGCACCCAAAAAAACGTGGCAATGCCCAAGGACACCACGCACAAGGACAGATACATCCACCCCAGTTGCGCAGGCGTTACCGAGCAGTTACGGGTCAAACGCCAGTCGATGCGTTGTCCCGAGACTGTGGCAAAACGAAAAACCAAGCCCGTCACCGTCAATGCTCACAAGACTGCCGAGGCCTCTTGTCAGACAGCGCTATGGCCATCCGAAGCCTCAGCAATTGCGCGGGAAGATGCCCGAAATCTCAATCGTTTGGAATTGTAGCGCGCCTTGTTCCATGTCATTGACAGGTCTTAGCGTTTGCCCCCGATACCCGACAAACGCAGCATGGAACGCATGTCTTGGAGCGAAACTGTGCTTTGCGACTCCAAACGGGCCCGCGGTGTAGGCTTGAATGCATGGCCGTAAATCACCTCGAAGGTGAGCGCGAGGGGACCATCCGAACCGGCCGGGCTCAAACGCTGCATCATCGACTGCAGCAGTTGCCGATGCCAACCCCGCCCCCGCAAGGACGCATGCCGCTCTGGGTGCAGGTTGCGCCCAAGCCCTCGCAGCTCCAGCAGCAAGCGCTCTGGGGTCTCAAAGGTGAGTGTGATGCGCTCCATGTCCATGATGGGCTCGGCAAAACCCTGATGCACCAGCATGTCCCCCCAGTCATGCATGTCCGTGAACGCGTGACCCGGAGGAGGCCAACCGCACGCCTCGTACAGCGCACGCAGCTCGCGCACCGTATCGGGCCCCAGGCACGAGAACATGAGGAAGCCGTCCACTGCCAGCGCTCGATGCCAGCGCGCCAGCAGGGCCTGCGGGTCGGCGCTTAAGTGCAAAGCCATGTTGGCCCAGAGCATCTCCACGGAGGCATCGGGCACGTCCCCCCAGCGCAGCGCGGTCGATGCCCGCCAGCGGGCCGGGCTCCACCAGGGCTGCCGGTGCGCGCGACGGGCCAGCGCCTCGTGCGCCGGGTTGTCCAGCACGAGGTGACAACGCGCATCGGGATAGCGCTCCCGGATGCGGGCATGTGTTTCGAGACCGCCGCGCACTGGCTCCCAGTCGCACCATGCGGCAGGCTTTCGCAGAATCCACTGCAGCCGCTCTTCCATGCGGCGACCCACCTCCTCGTGCAGCCAAGGGGTGAGGGCAGGCGCGCGCCGTCGCCACTGAGCGGCGGCAACCGGGTCAATGGTGGGCGGACGGTCGTGGGATTCAGTGGGCATGGCGGACACAAGCGAGCGGGCAGTATATTGACTGCACCGCCGCCACGCGGCCCGCCCCACACAAGCCCGTGTTTGCGTATCGGCGTCGCAATCGCCTATCTCGCGCCTGCAAGGAGTCCCTGCCCGTGACCCCGTCTGATTCTGCTGAGCCAACGGCCGCATCATGCAAGAGGGCAACCACACCAGCCGCGACGGGGCTTGGCATGCTCGCAGCCCTGGGCAGCCGCTGCGCAGTGTGTGCGGCCTGGCCGGCCGCACGGCTCTGCACGGCCTGCGTGGCACGACTGGCCTATACCGTACCTCGCTGCCAGCGCTGCGCACTGCGCGTACCCGCCGGTGTTCCGTTGTGCGGAGCCTGCGTGGGCCAACCGAGTCTGCTGCAGGCCTGCGCGGCCGCGGTGGATTACGCCTACCCTTGGGATCGGATCGTCGCTGCGTTCAAATTTGAGGGCGATCCGGGCTGGGCACGCCCATTGGCCGGCCTGCTTTCGCAGTGCGAAACCGCCGAAGCACTGCGCAGCGCAGCCGATTGGGTCCTGCCCGTACCGCTGTCCGATGCGCGATTGCGCATGCGCGGGTTCCAGCAAACCGCACTGTTGGCGCAGGCCTGGGCGGGCCCGCAGGCACAAACGCGCTGGCTGCTGCGACTGCGCGATACCCCGCCTCAGGCCGGACTCACGCGCCAGGCCCGGCTGCGTAACCTGCAGGGTGCAATGGCCCTGGAGCCCGCACACGCCCACCGTGTTCGCGGGCAAAGCCTGCTGCTACTGGACGATGTCATGACCACCGGTGCCACGCTGGAGGCCGCTGCGCAGGTCTTGTGGGACGCTGGCGCACGACAAGTCAGTGCGGTGGTACTGGCACGCACACCGGCACCTGGTAGCTAGGGACACTCAGCATCACCCGCGCAAGGACGGGCGAGTGCAGATCGGGCGGAGCCAGAAGGCGTTGCGTACAGACTATCGCGCTGCGATGAGCACAAAAGGCAACGCAGTGCACCACCCGAGGCCGCGCCAGCGCAGACTGCGGGCAGTAAAGCTTGCCTTGAGACCGCGCCCGGAACCAAGGCGCGGATCGCCCGCTCCCCACACCGTGCCTCACACACCCCGATTCGCACGTCCCGTCACACCTTCCACACGCCTGCCTCGGCAGCAGCGGCGACAATCGGGGCATGTTTCACGTCGTCCTGGTTGAACCCGAGATTCCGCCCAACACCGGCAATGTGATCCGCCTGTGTGCCAACACGGGTTGCACGCTGCACCTGATCGAGCCACTGGGCTTCTCGATGGAAGACCGGCTGATGCGCCGGGCTGGGCTGGATTACCACGAGTACGCCGAGGTCCGACGGCACGCCGGCTGGACGGCCTTTGTGCGCGATCTGCAGCCTGATCCTTCGCGCATGTTTGCGATGACGACCCACGCCACGCAAGGCGTGTACGACACCGCCTTCCAGCCTGGCGACTGGCTGGTGTTCGGGGCTGAAACCCGTGGTTTGCCCCCAGCGCTGCGCGAAAGCTTTCCACCAGCGCAGCGCCTGCGGCTGCCCATGGTGCCGGGCCAGCGCAGCCTGAATCTGTCAAACGCGGTGGCCGTGACGGTGTTCGAGGCTTGGCGGCAAAACGGCTTTGCCCAGCCGGGTCAGGCCGTGCCGCCCCGGGCACCTGCGCAGAATCTGGCGGGCCTGAACGTTCAGGCGGGCTGAGCCCCGCCGTTTTCGAGCACCAGCGGCACCTGCTCCGTCATGAAGTCGAGCAGCACGCGGGTGCGCGCGGGCAAAAGCCGACCCGTGGGCAAGGCGGCATACACCGTGTAGCGGGAGATGATCCAGTCGGGCAGCAGGCGCACCAGCGCGCCCTGCACCAGATACGGCTCGGCCAGCAGGCGCGAGGTCACGGCAAAGCCCATGCCATCGATCGCGGCGCGCATCAGCAATTCGGTGCTCACCGACTGCATCACCGCCGGCGGATCGACCTCCACGCCCCCCCCCTGGCCCGACGCGGGCTTGAGCGGCAGCTTGCGCCCCATGCCGCCGGGCGCGCGCACCGACACCGCTGAATCCCGCAGAAAGTCGTGCGCGAGCAGATCGTCCGGATGCTGCGGTGTGCCCCGGCGGCGCAGGTAGTCGGGCGAGGCGACCAGAATGGCCTCGCCATGCAACAGGGGCCGGGCCACCACGTTGGCGTCGAAGTCCTCGCCCGCAATCATCAGCGTGACGTCGAACTCGTCCACACGGGCCGAAGCGTAGGGGTCGATGTGCACGTCCAGCAGCAGGCGCGGAAAGTTCGCGTGCCAGCGCGCCACCAGCGGGGCCAGGAAGTGATTGGCCAGCACCGGGACTGTGCACAGGCGGATGGTGCCGCGCAGGTCGCGCGTACTGGCCACCGCGGCGGCCTCGGCGTCGTCGATTTCGTGCAGGATGGAGCGCACGCGCTGCAGATAGGCGTCCCCGGCCACGGTGAGGGCCAGCTTGCGCGTGGTGCGCTGCAGCAATCGCGTGCCCAGGTGCTGCTCCAGCTCGGCCACCATGCGCGTGACCACTGGGGGCGACATGTCCATCGCGCGGGCGGCGGCGGCAAAGCCGCCCTCCTCGACCACGCGGGCAAACACTTTCATGGCTTGCAGGCGGTCCATGGCTCAGGCCTCCTGCACGGCGGGCGGCGTAGGACGCGCACTGCGGCGCACCCACCCCTGGGGCGTTACACGGGTGCGCCGTAGTTGCGCGCCAGCGACTCGGCCACGCACACGGGCTTGTCGGCCCCCTCGCGCTCCACGGTCACCAGCCAGGTCATCTGCAGGCCCTCGGGCTCCAGGCGCTCGGCGGCCTGCAGCGTGAGACGTGCGCGCAGACGGCTGCCCACCGGCACCGGCGCGGTGAAGCGCACCCGGTTGAGGCCATAGTTCACCCCCATGCGCGCGCCTTCGATGTGCAGGCCCAGCTCGAAGAAGCGCGGGATCAGCGACAGCGTGAGAAAGCCGTGCGCAATCGGCGCGCCAAACGGGCCCTGCCTGGCGCGCTCGGGGTCGATGTGGATCCACTGGTGATCGCCCGTGGCATCGGCAAACAGGTTGACCTGCTCCTGGGTGATGGTGATCCAGTCCGTCACGGCGACTTCCTGGCCCACGCAGGCGCAGACTTCGGTGTAGGAGCGAAAGGTTTTCATGCGGCCACTGTAGCGCCCGCTCCCGGGCGCGCTTGTCGGCCGTGCGACAGGCCCGCATCAGGCGTCCAGCCAGGCGCACAGGTCCTGCCACTGTTCCAGATCGCGGGCCACGCGGCCCGGGGCCACGTCGAACAGCGTGAGACCGTGGGCCGCCAGGTGCACGTAGTTCTGCGTGTCGCGCAGGTAGCCCAGCACCGGGAAACCCAGCCCCTCGACAAAGTGCTGCAGCTGCTCGGCCGCGCGGGTGCGGGCGTCCACACGCATGCCCACGATGCCCACCGGCACACCCTGGGCCTGGCGCAGCGCGGCCAGTTCGTCCAGAAAGGCGCGCGTGGCAAAGATGTCGAACACGCTGGGCTGCAGCGGCACGACGATGCGGTCGGCCAGCTTGACGGTGTCGGACAGCCGCCAGCCCTGCAGGCCGGCCGGGGTGTCGATGACCACATGGCGCGCATCGCGCGGCGGCTTGCTGATCACGTCGGCCTGAATGTCCCAGGTGCCGATGGGTGCGGCTGCGGGCGGGCGCAAGCCCAGCCAGAGCCGCGCAGACTCCTGCCGGTCGATGTCGCCCAGCAGCACGGCATGGCCGCGGCTGGCGTAGTACCCGGCGATGTTGGTCGACAGCGTGGACTTGCCCACGCCCCCTTTCGGATTGGCCACGACGATCACAGGCATCTTCAGCTCCCAGCAGAGAGGACACACCGGCACCCAGCGTGCCAGCGCGGTGCCGATTTTGCACCGCGGCATATTGTGCCAAATGCGCTGCTTGTGCTTACCAAGCAAGCACGAGCAGCTATTAAATCAATAGCAAATGGCACAACAGGCATGCGCAGCCTGCCGCGTTCAGGCGTCGGCGGTGCGCTTGACGAAAAACAGCCCTGCGCCCATGGCCATGAGCAGCCCGCCAAACACGCGGTTCTGCGCGCGCGCGGCGCGGGCGCTGCGCAGCAGCGGCTGCAGGGCGCTGGCGGCAGCGGCGTAGCCGTGCATGACCACCACGTCCACCACCACCGTGGTAGCCGCCATCACCAGCAGCTGCGACCACAGCGGGCGCTGGTCGGTCATGAACTGTGGCAGCACGGCCACCATGAACACGATGCCCTTGGGGTTGGTGGCGTTGGTCAGAAAGCCCGTGAGCACGCGGCGCTGCCAGGTGCCGGGGTCGGCCTCGGCCTGGCTGGCCAGGGCCGGCCCCCCGGCCGCCCGCCACTGCTGCACGCCCAGGAACACGAGGTAGCACGCGCCCAGCACCTTCACCACGTTGAAGGCCGTCTCGGACGCCACCAGCACCGAGCCCACACCCGCGCCCGCAATGAACAGCACCAGCAGCAGCCCGAGCTGCAGGCCCACGATGGTGGCGCTGGCGCGGCGCACGCCAAAGGCCAGGCCGTGGCTCATGGACAGCACGGCCCCCGAGCCGGGCGAGATCGCAATCAGACAGGATGCGGCCAGAAAGGCCAGCCAAGTGTGCAGGTCCATGGACAACAGGGTGTGGAGTGGGGCGCGCCGCTGGGCACCGCGGTGCAACGGCAGGGGCGGCCATCTTAGCGCCGCGCTGCCCGGCTTGCAGGGCAGCGCGCCGCGGCACGCCGCTGGCGGCCCTGGGCACTGCCAGAATGGCGGCAGGGACACAGTCGCGTGGCCCGCCCCACTCTGCCGCACCCGATTGCCCTCCATGGAACACGCTCCCACCTGGCTCCTGAATGCCTGCCTCTTTCTGGGCGCCGCCGTGGTGGCCGTGCCCCTGGCCCGCGCGCTGGGACTGGGCGCGATCATCGGCTACCTGGGCGCGGGCATCGCCATCGGGCCCTGGGGGCTGGGCTTCGTGAGCCATCCGCAGGACATCCTGCACTTTGCCGAGTTTGGCGTGGTGCTCATGCTCTTCCTCGTGGGGCTGGAGCTGCAGCCCGCACGCCTGTGGAGCCTGCGGCGGCCCATCTTTGGCTGGGGCGGCCTGCAGGTGCTCGGCTGTGCGGCCGCGCTGTGGGCGCTGGCCCTGGCCGCGGGGCTGGACTGGCGCACCGGCCTGATCGGCGCTCTGGGGCTGGCACTGTCGTCCACCGCCATTGCGCTGCAGGTGCTGCAAGAGCGCAACCTGATGCGCACCACGGGCGGGCAAACGGCGTTTTCCATCCTGCTGTTCCAAGACATTGCTGCCATCCCCATGCTGGCGCTGCTGCCGCTGCTGGCCGTGGCCCCGGCCGCCGCGCCCGGGGCCGACACGCCCCTGTGGCTGGAGATTGCGCGCACCGTCGGCCTGGTGGCCGCGCTGGTGCTGGGCGGGCGGCTGCTGTTGCGCCCGCTGCTGCGCTGGATCGCGAAGAGCCGCACACCCGAGGTGTTCACGGCCGCTGCGCTGCTGCTGGTGGTGGGCATGGCGCTGGTCATGGTCGCCGCTGGGCTGTCGATGGCCCTGGGCGCGTTTCTGGCCGGGGTGCTGTTGGCCGACAGCGAATACCGGCGCGAGCTGGAGACCGATATCGAGCCCTTCAAGGGCCTGCTGCTCGGCCTGTTCTTCATTGCCGTGGGCATGAGCATCGACTTCGGCGTGCTCCTGCAGTACCCGGGCCGCATGGCGCTGCTGCTGCTGGTGCTGCTGGTGGCCAAGGGCCTGGTGATTGCGCTGCTGGCCCGCGCGGCCCGCCTGCCTGGGCCCGAGCGCCCGGCCTTCACGCTGCTGCTGGCGCAGGGGGGCGAGTTTGCGTTCGTGGTGTTCCAGGCGGCCGTGGGCGCGCAGGTGCTGGCGGCCGACACGGCCTCGCTGCTCAACGGCGCGGTGGCGCTGTCGATGCTGCTCGGGCCGCTGCTGCTCACGCTGGCCGACCGCTGGCAGCGCCGCCGCGGCGGGCGGCTGGACGCTACCGCTGCGCCGCCCCCGGGCGTCGAGACACTGCACACCCCGCAGGAGGCGCCGGTGGTCATCTGCGGCTTTGGCCGCTATGGGCAGATCGTGGCGCGCATGCTGCACGCCCAGGGCGTGGCCACCACCGTGCTGGACCACAGCGTGGAGATTCTGGAAGTCGCGCGCATCTTCGGCTTTCGGGTGTTCTATGGCGACGCCACGCGGCTCGACCTGCTGCGCACCGCCGGGGTGGAGCAGGCGCGTGCGCTGGTGATCGCGGTGGACGACCCCGAGCAGTCGCTGCGCATCGCGGCCCTGGCGCGCAAGCACTTTGCGCAGGTGCCGGTGGTGGCGCGGGCCCGCGACATCTCGCACTGGAACGCGCTGCGCGACCTGGGCGTGACGCTGGTGCAGCGCGAGCTGTTCGAGTCCAGCCTGGTCAGCGCGCGCAGCGTGCTCGAACAGCTCGGCATGCCCCCAGAGCAGGCGGTGCAGCTGGCCGACCGCTTTCGCGCCCACAACCTGGAACTGGCCGACCGGCTGTACCCGCACCACAAAGACCGGGCACGCTTCATTGCCGTGGCGCGCGAGGGCCGCCAGCAGCTCGAAGAGCAGATGGCGCGAGAGCGCCAGGCCGTGCCGCCCGAGGGCGCCCCACCGGCCGCTGCCAGCGCCACCGACGTGCCCCGGCCCTGACCTGTCTGCCCCCTTCGAGACCGCCCATGGACCTGCCCCTCGTGCCCGCCACCTGGCTGAACCCGCTGCGCCTGGCGCTCGAAATTGCCGCCACCGTGGCGTTTGCGCTGTCGGGCGTGATGGCCGCGGCACGCAAGCGGCTTGATGCCGTGGGCGTGTGCGTGGTGGCGTTTGTGGCGGCCTTTGGCGGCGGCACGCTGCGCGATTTGCTGCTCGACCAGCGCCCGTTTTTCTGGGTGCGCCACACCGAATTCGTCTGGGGCATCCTGGGCCTGAGCGTGGCGGCCATGCTGTTCATGCGGCAGCGGCACTTCGAGCCCACACAGCGCCTCATGCAATGGCCCGACGCACTGGGCCTGGGCCTGTTTGCCGCCGTGGGCGTGGACCTGGCCACGACCGTGGGCATGCCCGCCATCATCGCGGTGATGATGGGCATGATCACCGGCGTGTTCGGCGGCGTGCTGCGCGATGTGCTGTGCAACGAAGTGCCCCAGGCCTTCAGCGACCACCGCCCGTACGCGGTCTGCGCGTTTGCCGGGGGCTGGGCCGACGTGCTGCTGCGCCAGTTGCACGCGCCCGACTGGGCGCCCCTTCTGGCCTGCGTGCTGCTTACGGCCGGGCTGCGCGGCCTGGCCGTGTGGCGCAACTGGGAACTGCCGGCCTGGCGCGTGTAGAGCGCCCGGGGCCTGCGCCCCGCACGCGCCACCCTCCGCCGCGGAGGCGACAGCCCGGCCGTGCGCGCCACGCCACACTGGCAGCCAGCGGCCTGTTGCGCCGCCTCATGCTGGAGAGCCGATGTCCACCCCGCCCACCGCCAATGCCACACCGCAGATTCCGCCGGGCTTTCGCCCGATTGCCGCAGGCGGCCCCTACATGCAGCACAACGGGCCGCTGTACCTGCGGCACGAAGCGGGCCTGGTGCGCTTTGGCTTTCGGGTGGAGGCGCGGCACTGCAACCCCATGGGCAACCTGCACGGCGGCATGATGGCCAGCTTTTGCGACATGCTGCTGCCGCTGTCGGCCCACCGCACGGTGGCCGAAGTGGCGCACCGCTTTCTGCCCACGGTGAGCCTGCAGCTCGACTACCTGGCTCCCGCGCCCGAGGGCTGCTGGGTCGAGGGCGAGGCGACCGTGCTGCGCACCACGCGCAGCCTGGTGTTCATCCAGGGCCTGGTCACGGCCGACGGAACGCCCTGCGTGCGGGCCAGCGGCGTGTTCAAGATCGGACCCGAGATGCCCCAGGGCGCAAGGCCCTGAAGCAGATTGGAAGCCTAATCGGCCTGCAGCCCAGCGAAATCAAGCACAAGCAGCTATTGAATCAATAGCAACTCAGCGCCAAGCGGCGGGGCGTGCCGCCACCCGGGAAGCCCCCCTTGCGCATGGCGCAGCGCGTCACATGCGCTCGATCACCACCGCAATGCCCTGGCCCACGCCGATGCACATGGTGGCCAGCGCATAGCGTCCGCCCGTGGCGTGCAGGCGGTTGACGGCCGTGGTGGCCAGGCGTGCGCCGCTCGCGCCCAGCGGGTGGCCCAGCGCAATCGCGCCGCCCCAGGCGTTCACGCGTTCGTCGTCGTCGGCCAGGCCCAGCTGGCGCAGCACGGCCAGGCCCTGGGCGGCAAAGGCTTCGTTGAGTTCGATCACGTCCATCTGCGCCAGCGTGAGGCCGGTCTGCGCCAGCACCTTCTGCGTGGCCGGGGCCGGGCCGATGCCCATGATGCGCGGGGCCACGCCCGCCGTGGCCATGCCCACCACGCGGGCGCGGGGCGTGAGGCCGTACTGCGCGGCGCTGGCCTCGTCGGCCAGCAGCAGCGCACACGCGCCGTCGTTCACGCCGCTGGCATTGCCTGCGGTCACGCTGCCGTCGGGTCGCACCACGCCCTTGAGCTTGGCCAGCGCCTCCAGGCTGGTCTCGCGCGGGTGTTCGTCCTGGCTCACCACCAGCGGGTCGCCCTTTTTCTGCGGGATGTGCACGGGCACGATCTCGCGCGCCAGATGGCCGGCCTGCTGCGCGGCCACGGCCTTCATCTGGCTGGCCAGGGCCATGCGGTCCTGCGCCTCGCGCTCGATGCCGAAGTCCTGCGCCACGTTCTCAGCGGTTTCGGGCATCGAATCCACACCGTAGTGCTCCTTCATCAGCTTGTTGACGAAGCGCCAGCCGATGGTGGTGTCGTACACCGCGTTGCTGCGGCTGAAGGCGCTTTCCGCCTTGGGCATCACAAAGGGCGCGCGGCTCATGCTTTCAACCCCGCCCGCAATCATCAGCCGCGCCTCGCCCGACTTGATGGCCCGCGCGGCCGTGCCCACGGCGTCGAGCCCCGAGCCGCACAGGCGGTTGATGGTGGCGCCGGGCACCTCGATGGGCAGGCCGGCCAGCAGGCTGCTCATGTGCGCGACGTTGCGGTTGTCCTCGCCGGCCTGGTTGGCGCAGCCGAACAGCACGTCGGTCACGGCGGCCCAGTCCACCTGGGGGTTGCGCACCATCAGCGCCTTGAGCGGGATGGCGCCCAGGTCGTCGGTGCGCACGCTGGAGAGCGCGCCGCCGTAGCGGCCGAAGGGGGTGCGGATGGCGTCGCAGATGAAGGCATTGGGCATACAGCTGTCTCCTCGGTTTCAACTCATTCGTCGGTGTGCATCCCACGGTGTGCTCGCCGCGCGCCGAAGGGTAGCGCAGACGCGCCGGGCCTCGGCGTTGCAGCCCAACAGGGGAGATGCGGGTCGCGGCTACCGGCATGCAAGCGCTGGTCCGCCCCACGGCGCTCTCCGCCAGACTGCTGTGTTCTCCTGCCGGCAGGACGCTGCGCGGTGCGGCCCCGTGGCATCCCCCGGGGCACCTTGTTCAGTGTGCACTGATCGGTGCTTGTACGCTTCACGTGCGCGACACCAGCGTCATGGCGCCCCTACCAAGAGAGATGTCAGGCCCCCCCGGTCGCGCAGCCGATGTGGACGCGGGGAATGCGACGCAAAGTGGATCACTCCCGTCGTGTGGGCGGCAAGGCAGACGATGCACGCACGCAGGGTCTCTCTCATCCCAATCCAGGCCGTGCGCCGCCTGGCTCGCATGCCGGTGTGGGACAACCCCGCAGGCCCGCGGCCCGGGGCCTGCGTGCTACGCTGCGCGCATGTTCAATCCTTCGCAGGCGGACGTGCGCCGCTTCTTCTGCCGCGTGCAGGCCAAGACCCAGGCGGGCGAGCCCATGGAGGCCATCGAAACCCTGGCCGGGCTGTGGATCGCCGAGCATCCCGAATACCACCCCGACCTGGCCGACGCCAAAGCCGCCGTGGCGCGCAACTACGACGCCACACCGGGCCAGACCAACCCTTTTCTGCACCTGTCGATGCACCTGTCGATCAGCGAGCAGTGCAGCATCGACCAGCCGCGCGGCATCCGCCAGGCGGTGGAGTTGCTGGCCGCGCGCCTGGGCTCGCTGCACGACGCGCACCACGCCGCCATGGACTGCCTGGGCGAGATGCTGTGGGAGAGCCAGCGCTCGGGCCGCCCGCCCGACGGCGACCGCTACATTGCCTGCGTGCAGCGCCGCGCCACGCGGGACTGACGCCGCAGCGCGGCCCGCCTACAGCCCCAGCAGCCTCAGCCCGCGCTGCAGCTCGGCATGGCCCAGCCAGTCCGCATGCCAGGCCACGCACAGCGCCGCATTGGCCAGCACCGTCACCCTGAACACGGCGATGAAAGCCGGCTTGGCCGTCTTGTGCCGCAGCCGCTGCTGGGCCCACAGCGCGCCCGGCCAGCCGCAGGCCAGGGCCAGCAGGTGCAGCGTTTTTTCGCTCGTGCGCCAGCGGCCCGACACGGCGGCCGCCTTGTCGATGGCGTAGGCTGCGTAAGTCACCAGGCTCATCGCGGCATAGGCCAGCGGCACGCGCGCGTCCCACCCCCACACCCCCACGCAGACCGCATACACCAGCCCAAACAGCGGCAGCGCAGCCCTGCGCACCGGGCTCCAGGGCGCGGGGCGCTCGCCAGGGCGGGCACCGGTGCGGCGCTCGTTGGCCGCACCGCGCGCGGTGGTGGTGCGCTGGGCCGCAGCAGGGTGCGCCTTGCGGGCAGCACCCGCAGGGGCCGCGGTGGCGGCTGCTGCGGCGCGCACATCCACCGCCTGGGGCTTGCCCTGGCGACCGGGGCGCACGGCGTAGCGCAGCGCTGTGCCTACGGCCGGCCGCTGACCGCGCGGGCCCAGGGCCGAGGCGTGCACAAACACCGGCTCGCCGCCGCCGTGGGGGGTGATAAAACCAAAGCCGCGTTCGTCGTTCCAGGTCGTGAGGGTGCCGGTGTGCTGCATGCGAGAAAAGCCCAGGCCCGAGCGCTGCGGGCCGCGGCGCAAGCATAAGCCGCAGAGCCGCTGCGCACGACCGCTTGGCCCTGCTGCGGCTGGGTGCTCCGCCCGCAGGGCGCGCCGCCTTGGTCGCGATGCCGTTGGTCACGAGCTTTTGCTATTTTTTTGATAGCTGCTCGTGCTTGATTCTTCAGCACGAGCGGCCATTTTCGCCTTCACCTATCACGCACCACCCGAGCCTGCGCCTGGGTCTTGTGCACGACCGGCGGCGCGGCCGGGGCGTTTTCCGCACAATCGGGCCACCCGTTTGCTGCGACAGGACCGTGCCATGACCGTGCTGCTCCACCATCCCCAACGCCCCGCCGTCGTCACCTGGCTGGGCTACGGCGGACTGCTGCCCTTTCTGGCACTGGCCACGGCCTGCGTGGCCTGGCCGGCTGGCCGCGCCCAGTGGTGGACGCCTGCGCTCATCGGCTATGGCGCGGTGATCCTGAGCTTTGTGGGGGCGCTGCACTGGGGCTTTGCCATGACGGCGCAGGACATGCCGCCCGACGAACGCCGCAACAGCTTTGTCTGGAGCGTGGTGCCCGCGCTCATGGCCTGGCCGGCGCTGCTGCTGCCCGCGCCCTGGGCCGTGGCGCTGCTGATTGCTGGCTTTGTGGCGCACTTGGCGCGCGACTTGCAACTGCGCGAGCGCACCACGCTTGCGCCCTGGTATCTGCGGCTGCGCCTGCAGCTCACCACCGTGGCCTGCCTGTGCCTGGCCCTGGGCGGCTGGGCCAGCACGCGCTGAAGGCCCGCGCCATGGCCGCTGCCAACAAGCCCTCCGCCGCGCCGGGCGACGCGTCCTCCACCGCCGCCGTGCCCAGCGGCCGCATCGGGCGGCTGGCCCGCATGGGCGGGCTGGCCACAGGCCTGGCCTCGGGCATGGTGGCCGAAGGGCTTCGCCGCTGGTCGCAGGGCGACCGGCCCAGCGCCCGCGAGCTGCTGCTGACCCCGGCCAACGCGCGCCGCGTGGCCGACCAGCTCGCGCAGCTGCGCGGCGCCGCCATGAAGGTGGGCCAGCTGCTGTCGATGGACGCGGGCGAGCTGTTGCCGCCCGAGCTGTCGGACATCCTCGCCCGGCTGCGCAGCGACGCCAAGCCCATGCCGCTGGGCCAGATGGACGAGGTGCTCACCGCCGCCTGGGGCGCAGGCTGGGACCAGCGTTTCGCGCAGTTCGGCTTCACGCCCATTGCGGCGGCCTCCATCGGCCAGGTGCACCGGGCCCGCATGCAGGACGGGCGCGACCTGGCCATCAAGGTGCAATACCCGGGCATCGCGCGCAGCATCGACAGCGACGTGGACAACGTGGCCCTGCTGCTGCGCATGTCGGGCCTGCTGCCGCGCGGCCTGGACGTGGCCCCGCTGCTGGCCGAGGCCAAGCGCCAGCTGCACGAAGAGGCCGACTACCGGCGCGAAGCCGAATGCCTGGAACGCTTTGCCGCGCTGCTGCAGGGCGACGACGCCTTTGTGCTGCCGCGCACCGAGTCTGCGCTGTGCGGCCCTACGGTGCTGGCCATGGACTACCTGGCGTCTGAGCCGCTCGAATCCCTGGCCCACGCCGATGCAGCCCAACGCGATGCCGCGGCCACACAACTGCTTCGCCTCCTGTTCCGCGAGCTGTTCGAGTTCGGCTGGGTGCAGACCGATCCCAACTTTGCCAACTACCGCGTGCAGCCCGGCACGGGCCGCATCGTGCTGCTGGACTTTGGCGCCACGCGCCGCTACGGGCCCGCGGTGGCGGGCGGCTACCAGCGCCTCCTGCGCGCGGCACGTGACGACGACCGCGCGGGCGTGGCCCAGGCGGCAGAAGCCATTGGCTACTTCGGCACAGCCATCGTGCCCGCGCAGCGCGAGGCCGTGGTGGACCTGTTTCTCACCGCCTGCGAACCGCTGCGCACCCCGGGCGCGTACGACTTCGGCGCCAGCGACCTGGCCGCGCGCATCCGCGATGCAGGCATGGCGCTGAGCATGGAGCGCGACTTCTGGCACACACCGCCAGCCGACGCGATCTTTCTGCACCGCAAGCTGGGCGGCCTGTACCTGCTGGCCGCGCGCCTCAAGGCCCGGGTGCCGGTGCAGGCGCTGGTGTCGCCCTGGCTGGACGGGCCCGCCCCGGCCGCGCAAGGCGGCTGACGCGCACCGCCACACGCCCTGCCCACAGCGGCCCAAAAGCACAAAGCCCGCACAGGGCGGGCTTTGCGGCGTGGGCGCGGGGCCGATCAGCGGAAGCGCGATTGCGGCACGGTCTGCAGGTCGCCTTCGATGCTGCCGATGTAGTTGGCCAGGGCCTTGAGTTCGGCGTTGGTGAACTGCTTGGAGATGCCGCCCATGATCGCGTTGTTGCGGCCGATGTTGGCGTTCTTCTCGACCTTGTACGACTTGAGCGCGACGAACAGGTAGTCGGCGTGCTGGCCCGCGATCTTGGGGTACGACGGGTCGATGGGCTTGGCAAAGTTATCGCCGTGGCAGGAGACGCAAGCGCCCTTCTTCAGCAGCTCGGCCACCTGCACGCTGGGTTCGCGCGAAGGCTTGGCAGGCAGTTCAGCGCCCTTCTTGCCGTGTTGTTCGTAATAGGCCGAGATGTCAGCGATGTCCTGGTCGGACAGCGACTCGGAGATGCCGCGCATGGTCGGGTGCTTGCGATCGCCCTTCTTGTAGGCCTGCAGCGCAGCGGCGATGTACTTGCCGCTCTGGCCCGAAATCATCGGCACCTTGTGCACTTCGGGGAAGCTGGCCTGGTAGCCCGGGATGCCGTGACAGCCAATGCACATCGCGATTTTCTGCTCGCCCGCTTTCACGTCACCCTTGACTTCCTGGGCGTGGGAGAACGCCGTCACGGAAGCGACAGCCAGGGCAAATATCGTGGTCAACGTCTTGTTCATTTTGCGCGCACAATCTCGTGAAAGTTCAGCTCTGGGCTCTGATCAGCGGACGATTATAGCCAGCGCCTGTCAAGCCCATTCATCAACATCGGCTCAGAAGCTCCATGAAATTCCAAGGCTCCGAGAACTACGTCGCCACCCAGGACCTGATGCTCGCGGTGAACGCGGCGATCACGCTCAAACGCCCGCTGCTGGTCAAGGGCGAGCCTGGCACCGGCAAGACCATGCTGGCCGAGGAAGTGGCCGCATCGCTGGGCATGCCGCTGCTGCAGTGGCACATCAAGTCCACCACCAAGGCGCAGCAGGGCCTGTATGAGTACGACGCCGTGAGTCGCCTGCGGGACAGCCAGCTGGGCGATACCGACAGCAGCGAGCGTGTGAAGGACATCCGCAACTACATCGTGCAGGGCGTGCTGTGGCAGGCCTTCACGGCCGAGCAGCCGGTCGCACTGCTGATCGACGAAATCGACAAGGCCGACATCGAATTCCCCAACGACCTGCTGCGCGAGCTCGACCGCATGGAGTTCTACTGCTACGAAACGCGGGAACTCATCAAGGCCAAGCACCGGCCGCTGGTGTTCATCACCTCCAACAACGAAAAGGAACTGCCCGACGCCTTCCTTCGCCGCTGCTTCTTCCATTTCATCAAGTTCCCCGACGCAGACACCATGCGCCAGATCGTGCAGGTGCACTTCCCCACGCTCAAGAGCGAGTTGCTCAGCGTGGCCATGAAGACCTTCTACGACGTGCGCAACCTGCCGGGCCTGAAGAAAAAGCCCTCGACCAGCGAACTGCTCGACTGGCTCAAGCTGCTTGTGGCCGAAGAGATTCCGCTCGAAGCCCTGCAAAGCGCCGACAACAAGGTGGCCGTGCCGCCGCTGGTGGGCGCACTGCTCAAGAACGAGCAGGACGTGACGCTGTTCGAGAAGCTGGTGTTCATGAACCAGCGCAACCGCTGACCGGGGCCTGGCATGCAGCCCCAACACTCCGCACGCCAGTTGCTGCTGCTGGGCATTGGCCAGGCCGTGGGCTTTGTGGGCGGCGCCCTGCTGGGCCGCTGGGTGGGCACACTGCTCGGGTGGGATGCGTTCGGCCCCAACGGCTACGACGGCCCGGCCATGCTGGGCATTCTGCTGATCGGCCTCGGGGGTGGCGGCGGCGTGCACCTGGCGCGGCGCCTGTACATCCACCGCTTTGGCGACCCCAAGGTGTGACGCGGCACGTGCCCGCGCCTGCCAACCCTTTGCTCCCTCTCGCGCTTCAGCCATGGCATTTGTAGAACCCGTCACCCTGTCCGGCCGTGGCGTGCGGCTGGAGCCGCTGGGCCTTGCGCACGAAGCCGGGCTGGCGGCCGCAGCCGCAGACGGCGCGCTGTGGACGATCCGCGTGACTTCGGTACCCGAGCCCACACAGACGCGCGCCTACATCGAAGCCGCGCTGGAAGGCCGCGCGCAGGGCCACCGCTTTCCGTTTGCCGTGGTAGACGAGGCCAGCGACCGCGTGCTGGGCTCCACCAGCTACCACGACATCGTGCCCGCCGTGCGCCGAGTGGAAATCGGCTGGACCTGGTACGCCCGCAGCGTGCAGCGCACGCATGTGAACACCACCTGCAAGCTGCTGCTGCTCACACATGCGTTCGACACGCTGGGCTGCCACGTGGTGGGCTGGCGCACCGACAACTTCAATTTCGCAAGCCAGCGTGCCATCGAGCGCCTGGGCGCGAAGAAGGACGGCGTGCTCCGCGGGCATGCGCTGCGGCGCGACGGCACGATCCGCGACACCGTGATGTACAGCATGCGCAGCGGCGAATGGCCCGAAGCGCGCGCCCAGCTGCTGTACCTGCTTGCGCGCCATGACGGCACGCCGGAGGCCTGACCCATGCTGACCGACTTCTTCTACACGCTGCGCGCGGCCAAGCTGCCGGTGTCGGTGAAGGAATACCTCACGCTCCTTGAAGCCCTGCAGGCTGGCGTGGTGGGCCCCAAGTCCGAAGGGGCCTGGAGCCTGGACGACTTCTACTTCATGTCGCGCATGGCGCTGGTCAAGGACGAGAAGCACTACGACAAGTTCGACCGGGCCTTCGCCGCCTACTTCAAGGGCGTGGAGATGGTGTCGGACTTCACCAAGGAAGTCCCGGCCGACTGGCTGCGCAAAATGCTCGAGCGCGAACTGAGCCCCGAAGAAAAGGCCGCCATCGAGAAGATGGGCTGGGACGAGCTGATGGAGACGCTCAAAAAGCGCCTTGAAGAGCAGAAAGAGCGCCACGAGGGCGGCAACAAGTGGATCGGCACGGGCGGCACCAGCCCGTTCGGCCATGGTGGCTACAACCCGCAGGGCGTGCGCATCGGCGGGGCCGGCAAGAACAAGAGCGCCGTGAAGGTGTGGGAGCAGCGCGCCTACCGCGACTACGACGACCAGCAGGAGCTGGGGACGCGCAACATCAAGGTTGCGCTGCGCCGCCTGCGGCGCTTTGCGCGCGAAGGCAACGAGCTGGAACTGGACCTGCCCGACACCATCCGCAGCACGGCGGCCAACGCCGGTTACCTGGACATCAAGATGGTGCCCGAGCGGCACAACAACGTGAAGGTGCTGCTGCTCATGGACGTGGGCGGCACCATGGACGAGCACATCCAGCGGGTCGAGGAGCTGTTCTCCGCCGTCAAGAGCGAGTTCAAGCACCTGGAGTTCTATTACTTCCACAACTGCGTGTACGACTTCATGTGGAAGAACAACCGCCGCCGCTTCTCGGAGAAGTTTGCGACCTGGGACATCATCCGCAAGTACAACAAGGACTACAAACTCATCTTCGTGGGCGATGCGACCATGAGCCCCTACGAGATCCTGCAACCCGGCGGCAGCGTGGAGTACAACAACGAAGAAGCCGGTGCCGAATGGCTGCAGCGCCTGACCCACGCATTCCCGAAATTTGCGTGGATCAACCCCGAGCCGCCGGGCGTGTGGCAATACCGGCAGAGCATCAGCATCGTGCAGCAGCTCATGGGGGGGCGGATGTACCCTTTGTCACTCAAAGGGCTCGAAGAGACCATGCGGCTGCTGTCAAAATAGCCGGATGCCTACGCCTCCCGCAACGCCGGCCCGTTGGCCGGCGTTGTTGTTTCTGAGCGCTGCACTCGGCCTGCAAGGCTGCAGTGCCCTGCGCCCAGCCCCTGCTGACGCCACCCACGAAGACCCCGCCACACTGGCCGCACAGAGCGGCACAGCGGCCGTGTTTGACGTACGCATCGAGGCCCCCGACGCGGTGCGCGAGTACCTCGCGCGCCACCTCGAACTGCTGCGCTTTCGCCACCTGGCAGACCTGCAGCCGCAGGAGCTTGAGCGCCTGCTCGGCGCAGCCGAGGCCAATGTGCGCGACCTCCTGGGCACGCTGGGCCATTTCGCACCCGACATCACGATCGCACTCGACGAGCCCGCGACGGGCGCAGAAGGAGCCCTGCGCCAGGTGCGCATCGCAGTGCAGCCGGGCCCCGTCACGCAGGTGATCGCTTCCGAGGTGCACGTGGCTGGCGACCAGGCGATCACCGCGGCCGACGACGACGCTCGCCGCCAGTGGGCGCGCGTGCAGCGCAATTGGCCACTCGAGCCCGGCATGCCCTTCACCCAGCAGGGCTGGGACGGTGCCAAGAGCGCCGGCCTGCGCCAGTTGCAGGCCCGCCGCCACCCCACCGCGCGCATCGCAGACAGCCGCGCCGACATCGACGCCGACCGGCACGAAGCCCGGCTGGCCGTGACCTACGACCCCGGCCCGGCCTTTCGCTTCGGCCCGCTGCAGGTGCGCGGCAGCCAGCGCTACGACCCCGAGGGCGCGCGCCGCATTGCGCGCCTGCCCACCGGCAGCGTGTACGACGAGGCGCAGCTGCTGGATGCGCAGCTGCGCCTGGCCAGCAGCGGCTACTACGACGCCGTGTTCCTCACGCTCGACACCGAGGCCGCCGATCCACAAGCCGCGCCGGTGGTGGCGCAGGTGCGCGAATCGCCACTGCAAAAGGTGGTGCTGGGGGTGGGCGCGTCCACCGACAGCGGGCCGCGCCTGTCGCTGGACCACACGCACATCCGCCTGCCGGGCATTGGCTGGCGCGCACTCAGCAAGATCAGCCTCGACCGCGAAACGCAGCTGCTGTCCAGCGAATGGACGGCGCTGCCCGACGAGCAGGGCTGGCGCTGGTTCACCGGGGCGCAACGGCAGCGCGAAACCACAGGCGACTACGACGTGGCCAGCAGCCGGCTGCGCGCAGGGCGCACCCAGAATTCCGACCACATCGACCGCACGCTGTTCGTGCAGTGGGACAACGCCCGCAGCGAAGGCGCGGGTGCGCCGCCCTCAGGCGCCGCCGTCAGCGCCAACTGGGGCTGGACGGGCCGCTACTTCAACAACGCCACCGCCCCCACCCGCGGGCAGGGCCTGGCCCTGGAGCTGGGCCTGGGCACCACCTTGCGGCCCGAGCGCGACCCGTTTGTGCGGACGCTGGCGCGCTGGCAGCGCTTTGTGCCGCTGGATCGCGTGCGCGCCGACAGCGGGCGCAGCCGCAGCAGCCGCCTGGCGCTGCGGGCCGAGCTGGGCGCCGTGCTGGCGCGCGACGAAGCCCGCATTCCCGTGACACAGCTGTTTGTCACCGGGGGCGACACCACCGTGCGCGGCTACGGCTACCGCTCCATCGGCGCGCGCACCGAAGCCGGCCGCGTGACCGGCGGGCGCTATCTGGCCGTGGGCAGCGTAGAGTGGCAGCGGCCCATCGTGTGGAACGGCGAACTCACCGCATTGGAAAGCACGCTGTTCCTGGATGCCGGGGCCGTGGCCGACCGCCCCGCCGACTTGGACCCGCGCGTGGGTGTGGGCACCGGCGTGCGCTGGCGCAGCCCAGTGGGCCCGCTGCAGGCCGATCTGGCCTGGGGCGCACAAGACCGCAAGCTGCGGCTGCACCTGCGGCTGGGCTTCAGCTTCTGAGCATGGTGACCGACACCGCCCCCCGCCCCGCCCCGCCACCGCCCGCAGGCTTTGAAGCGGGTGCCAGCGCACCGCCGCCAGCGCACCGCCCCAGGCGGTGGCCCCCGCTGCTGCGCTGGCTGCTATGGCCCACCACCGCACTGGCGCTGGCGGTGGTGGCGCTGTGGTTCTGGGCGGGCTCGGCCGCATCGCTGCCGCAGGCCCTGGCGCTGGTACAGCGCCTGCTGCCCACGGGGCAGCACCTGGAATTTGAAGGCACGCAGGGCTCGCTGCGCGACGGGGGGCAGCTTGCGCGCCTGCAGTGGACGCAGCCCGAGCTTCGCGTGCAGGTGCAGGGCCTGCGCTGGGCCTGGGACCTGCAAGCCCTGCTGGGCGGTACCCTGCGCCTGACCGACCTGAGCGCCGACGCCCTGACCGTGGAACGCAGCCCCGCGCCAGCGCCCAAGCGCCCGCGCACGCCCCCCGCGCAGGCCACGCTGCCATTGGCCATCGACACCCCGCTGCAACTGGGCCGTCTGCAATGGGGCCCGACACCCGCCCAGACCCTTCAGCACCTGGAGGCGCACTACCGCTACCAGGACGCCACCCATGCGCTGGAGCTGCGCCGACTTGACTGGGCCGATGGCCGCTACCAGGGCCGCCTGACATTGGGCGCCACCGGTGCGCTGCCGCTGGCGCTGGAGCTGCAAGCTCAGGTACAGACCCCGGCCAGTGCGCTGGGCACGGCCACACCGCTCGCGCTGGCGCTGCAAGCCCAGGCCCACGGCACGCTGGGCAGCGCAGACGCCGCGCTGGCGGTCACGGCACAGCTCGACACCGCTGCGCCACCGGGCTCCGGCAACGCCGCCAGCAGCCCCCTCTCCAGCGCGCGGCTGCAGGCCACACTGCGCCCCTGGGCCGCGCAGCCGCTGCAGCAGGCCCAGGCGTCGGTACAGGCGCTGGACCTGGCCCTGCTGTGGCCCACGGCCCCGCGCACCGCACTGTCGGGCGAGGCGGCGCTGCGGCCGCTGCCCGACCAACCCCTCACCGGGTGGGCGCTGCAGGCCGACCTGGCCAATGCCGCCCCGGGCCGCTGGAACGACGCACGCCTGCCGCTGGCACAGCTCAAGGCCGAGGGCCGGCTCCTGCAGGCCGAGACCGGGGCCGCAGTGGAACTGGAGTCGTCGGAAGCGCTGCTCGGCCCCGGCGGGCGCGACGGCCGCATCCGCCTGCACGGCCGCTGGCAAGCCGCGCCTGCGCTGGTGCAGGGCGAAGCCACGCTCACCGGCGTGTCGCTGGCCGCGGTGCAGCAGGGGTGGGACGCCGCGCCCCTGGCGGGGCACGTCACCGCGCGCCAGGGGGCCGACGGCATCGTGCGCTTTGCGGCCGACCTGCGCGCCGCCGCAGCGGCCACAGGCGGGCTGCGCAGCGTGCAAGCGCTGGCACTGCAGGGGCAATGGAACGGCGCACGCGACGGCGGCACGCTGGTGCTCGAGCGGCTGCGCCTGGCCGCGCTGCAGGCGCGGCTGGAAGCCGACGCCCTGACCCTGTCGCGCACGCCGCTGCGTGCCGCTGGCGAAGCCCGCGCCAGCCTGCCCGGCGCCACGCTGGCCTGGTCTGGCCAGTGGAGCGCCGCCCAGGGCCGCGGTCAGGCCCAACTGCGCTGGAGCGACGCGGCCGCGGCCCAGGCCTGGCTCGCGCAATGGCCGGGCATGGCCGAGCGGCTGGCCGCCGGGCGGGCCAGCGGCCAGGGCGAGGCGCAAGCCCAGTGGCAAGGCGGCTGGCAAAGCGCACTCGACGCCTGGGCCGCACTGCAGCAAGGCCGCCCGCCTGCGGCCAGCGCCCCCGGCATGCCATGGCAGCTGCGCCTGCGTTCAGACCGCGGGGGCTGGCAGCCCGCTGGCGGCACGGCGGCCACGCAATGGAGCGGGCTCGACGTGCAGGCCCAGGGCGACCTGCGCCAGCTGCAACTGCGCGCCCAAGGCGATGTGCAATCCGGCCCGCACCGCGTGGCCGCCCGAACCGAAGGCCAGGCGCGCTGGAGCGGCGCCGGACAGCTGCAGACCACCGTGGACCGGCTGGAAGCGCGCTGGAACAAAGGCCGCCACACCCCCTGGACGGCCCGCCTGGACGCCCCCGTGCAAGCCACAGTGCGCTGGCCCTTGCCCGACAGCCGCACCCCCTGGCAGCTCGAAGCCGCCGCGGGCGCGCTGCAGGTGCAAGGCCCCGCCGCTGGGCCGCTGCGCCTGCGGTGGTCGCCCACGCGCCTGGCAGGTGGCAGCGCCACGCCGCTGGCCGTGCAGACCGAGGGCGAACTGCAGGGCTTGACCCTGGCCTGGATCGATGCGCTGCAGCAGCGCGCCCTGCCCGCCCCCACCCCTTTGGCACAGCACGGCCTGCGCGGCGACCTGGAGCTGGCAGCCCGCTGGAGCCTGAACGCACAAGACGACCGCCTGCGCCTGCAAGCCGAACTGACTCGCCGCAGCGGTGACCTGGAGGTACCGGCCGCCGACACCAGCACCCCCACCACCGTGCGCAGCAGCGGCCCGCAGGCGCGCGATGCCGGCGGCGAGCGCAAGCCCGCGCTGCGCAGCACCGAGCCCGCCCCAGCCGCCAGCCGCGCCGGCCTGCGAGAGGCGCGCCTGAGCGTGGACGTGGCCCCGGGCGGCCGCGTGGACGCCCGCCTGCGCTGGGACAGCGAGCGCGTCGGCCAGGCCGACGTGCAACTGCAGACCCAGCTGGCCGTCGCCCCGGTCTGGACCACATTCGCCTGGGCGGACGACGCTCCGCTGTCTGGCCAGGTGCGCGCACGCCTGCCCGACCTGGGGGTGTGGTCGGCCCTGGCACCACCGGGCTGGCGCGTGCGCGGCACGCTGGGTGCCGACGTGGCGCTGTCGGGCACGCGGCAGACTCCGCGCTGGAGCGGCAGCCTGCAGGCCGACGGCCTGCGCGTGCGCTCGGTGCTCGAGGGCATCGACCTGCAGGACGGCCGCCTGCGCGCCACGCTGCAGGGCGATGCGCTGGAGATCACCGAGCTGCGGCTGCGCGGTGCCAGCGGCGGCGGCGCGCGCATCCTGGGCCCCAGCGGCAACCGCACGGCACCGCCGGCCGACGGCGGTCTGCTTGAAGCCACGGGCCGCGTGCGATGGTCCCAGGGTGCGGCCAACGCTGCAGGCCAGGCGCTGTCGCTGCAGTTGCAAGCGCAGGCCACGGCGCTGCAGGTGCTGGCGCGGGCCGACCGGCAGCTCAGCGTATCGGGCCCGCTCACGCTGCAGATCGACGACGGCCAGGTGCGCGTACGCGGCAACCTGCGGGCGCAGCGCGCAGCCATCGTGCTGCCCGAAGAATCGGCCCCACGCCTGGGCGACGACGTGGTGGTGCACAGCCGTCGCCACAGCGCACCCAATAGCCCACCCGAAACGGCCACCGAAGGGCCCGCCGCCGCCGTGCGATCGGCCCGGCCGGCCGACATCCAGCTCACGGTGGACCTGGGCGACGACTTTGCGCTGCAGGGGCTGGGCATCACCACACGGCTGAGGGGCTCCGTGGAACTGCGCGGCCCGGCCACGGCCGACACGCCACCGCGCGTGCTGGGCGAAATCCGTACCGAGCAGGGCCGCTACCGGGCCTGGGGCCAGGTGCTCGATGTGGAAAGCGGGCTGATCCGCTTCAATGGCCCGTACCAGAACCCATCGCTCGACATTCTGGCGCTGCGCCCGCAGCTGGCGGTGCGCGCGGGCGTGCAGGTCACGGGCTCGGCCCAGTCGCCGCGCGTGCGGCTGTACTCTGACCCCGAACTGCCCGACGCCGAAAAGCTGGCCTGGGTGGTGCTGGGGCGTAGCGCGGCGGGCGGCGGGGCCGAAGCGGCGCTGCTGCAACAAGCGGCGCTCGCCTTCCTGGGCCGCCAGGGCAACCAGACGGCGGCCAACGTGGCCTCGCGCCTGGGCCTGGACGAAATCGGTTTCAAGGGACCGGGCTCGGGCGACGACGCCAGCAGCGCCGCCCTGACCTTTGGCAAGCGCCTGGCGCGCAACCTGTACGTGAGCTACGAACGCAGCCTGTCGGGCACGCTGGGAACGCTCTACATCTTCTACGACCTCTCGCGCCGCCTCACGCTGCGCGGGCAGACGGGCGAGAAAAGCGCGGTGGACCTGATCTACACGGTGCAATACGACTGAAGGCCAGCCCACCACACAGCCCACTCGACTGGATTGCTATTAGTTTGATAGCTTGTCGTGCTTGACTTCGCTGGATCAGAGGCCGATTTGGCTTGAAAACCCGGCACCGTGGGCCTGCCCCTACAATGCGGGCCTCGCTCCTCGTAGTTCAATGGATAGAACGAGTGCCTCCTAAGCGCTAGATACAGGTTCGATTCCTGTCGAGGGGACCAGGCACAAGGCCGCAGCGTGGCAACGCGCTGCGGCCTTTTTCATGCGCACGAGCCTGCGCCGCTGCGGGTAGCGCAGGCGGCATCTGCTATCAAAAAAAGAGCTACTCGTGCTTGATTGGAAAGGGCGGTTTCAAGTCCAAGCGCAACACTTGTATTGGTTCAATGCACCGAATCAGGCTGCTGCGTCAGACGCTGCAGATGTTGGGCATAAACCTGCAGC
>NZ_BAABEX010000010.1:0-77732 GCF_039540375.1 Acidovorax lacteus | reverse complement strand
AACACAGCTCAAGCCAGCGGCCAACCACCGCCAACCCGCCCAACCGAGCCAATTGCTATTAATTTGATAGCTGCTCGTGCTTAACAAACAAGCACGAGCAGCCCAAAACACCTCAAGCCCCTGCCGCAGGCCAATCCACCACCACCCCGCACCCACGCCCCACCTCCCCCACCACCGCCAGCCACGCCCCATGCCGCTGCGCGACCACCTGGCACAAGGCCAGACCCGTGCCCAGCCCGGCAAACTCGCTCTCGCGGTGCAGCCGATGGAACACACCGCCCAGCCCGGCCGCGCGCGCGGTGTCAAAGCCCACGCCGTTGTCCAGCACCTGCCAGCGCACGCGCCCCGGCACCAGCGGCCCGGCGGCAGGCCCGACGTGGATGCGGGCCACGCTGCGCGGCGCGGTGAACTTGAGCGCGTTGTCCAGCAGTTGCACGAGCACCTCGCGCAGCTGCGCGGCATCGGCCGCCAGCGGGGGCAGCGTGGCCAGTGCCGGGGCGATGTCCCACTGCACCGTACGGCCCGCGGCGCGCGGGGCGCACTGGGCCTGTACTTCTTGCAGCACCGCCGCCAGCGCCACGGGTTGCACCTGCTGCGGGGCACGGCCCGCACGCGACAGGGCCAGCAGCGCATCGAGCATGGCGGCCATGCGGCGGGACGATTGCTCCATGGTGACCACAAAGCCCAGCACTTCGTCCACCTGCGCGGGGCGCGGCGCGGGCAACTCCTGCAGCAGCTCGCGCACCAGCCCGCCGTAAGACGTCACGTGGCGCAGCGGGGCACGCAGGTCGTGCGAGACGCTGTGCATGAACGATTCCTGCGCGGCCCGCAGCGCGGCGCATTCGGCGCGCGATGCGGCCAGGGCGGCCTGCAGCGCGGGCACGTCGGTGGGCAGGGGCTCGGGCGCTGCCTCGGCGCGCGGCGCAGGCGCGTCGGGCCAGGCGGTCGGCGCGAACACCGGCGGGGCCTCGGCCGCAGCGGTGCCTGTGGGGTGGGGGTCAGGGGGCGTGGGGTGCATGCGCTCTCCGTGTTGCGGGCGGGTGCTGTAGTGGCCCAGCAGGGCACCGGTGTGTGCGGCTGCTGCAGGCTGCGCGCCCGTGGGGCGCGGGCGCTGCCCGCACCGCCGCTCAGCCGCCCGGGGCTTTTTTGGCCGGGCGCTGCCAGCCGGCAATGCCCACCTGCTTGCCGCGGGCCACGGCCAGCGCGCCTGCGGGCACGTCTTTGGTGATGGTGGAGCCGCCGCCCACGGTGGCGCCGTCGCCCACCGTCACCGGGGCCACCAGCACGCAGTTGCTGCCCACGTGCACGTCGTTGCCCAGCACGGTGCGGTGCTTGTTCGCGCCGTCGTAGTTGGCGGTGATGCTGCCCGCGCCGTAGTTGACGCGCTCGCCCACGGTGGCGTCGCCCAGATAGGCCAGGTGGTTGGCCTTGGCGCCGTCGGCCAGGCGGCTGTTCTTGACTTCAACGAAGTTGCCAATGTGCACCTCGCGCCCCAGCTCGGCACCCGGGCGCAGCCGCGCAAACGGGCCGACCAGCGCGCCTTCGCCCACGCTGGCACCGGCCTTTTCGCCGTCGATGTGGGTGTAGGGGTGAATGACCGCGCCCGCCGCGATGCGTGCGTTGGCAATGCAGCAATGCGCGCCGATGCTCACGCCCTCGCCCAGCTCCACGCGGCCAGTGAAGACGCAGTTCACATCGATCTCGACGTCGGCCGCGCACACCAGCGCGCCGCGCACGCCCGTGCGGGCGTCGTCGCGCACGTCCAGGCGCGCCGGGTCGGCCAGGCGCACGCCCTGCTCCATCAGCGTGCGGGCGGTGCGCAGCTGGTGGGCGCGCTCCAGTTCGGCCAGCTGCAGCGGGCTGTTCACGCCCGCCACCTGCAGCGCGTCGTCAATGCGGTGCGCCACCACGGGCACGCCGTCGGCCACGGCCATGGCGACGATGTCGGTCAGGTAGTACTCGCCCTGGGCGTTGGTGTTGGTCAGCCGGGCCAGCCAGCCGGCCAGGCGCGCGGCCGGGGCGGCCATGATGCCGCTGTACACCTCGGCAATGGCGCGCTGCGCGGGCGTGGCGTCTTTGTGCTCGACGATGCCCTGCACCGCGCCCTGCGCATCGCGCACGATGCGGCCGTAGCCTGTGGGGTCGGGTAGCGTCACCGTGAGCAGCGCGAGCTGTTCGCCGCCGCTGGCGGCCACCAGCGCGGCCAGCGTGTCGGGGGCCGTGAGCGGCACGTCGCCCGAGAGCACCACCGCGGTGCCGTCGCCCGCCAGCGCGGGCACCGCCTGCTGTACGGCGTGGCCGGTGCCGAGCTGCGGCTCCTGGCGCACGCAGCGCGCGTCCAGCCCGTCGGCCGCAGCGCGCGTGGCCACATAGGCTTCCACGGCGTCGGCCCCGTGTCCGGTGACGACCACGGTGCGCCGCGCCTGCAGGCTCTGCGCCTGCGCGAGCACATGGCCCAGCAGGGGCCGGCCGGCCAGGCGCTGCAGTACCTTGGGAATGCGGCTTTTCATGCGCGTACCTTTGCCGGCCGCCATGATGATGATGTCGAGTGCTGTCATGGATGTGTGCGATGGGCGCAGCCGCCCGGCGGGCGCTGCTTGCAGCGCGCATTATCGGCCGCGGGGGGTTGGGGCCACAGGCCCAACACCTCGGCACACAGCGGCGGCGGCCTCGGCTGGCAAGCACTGCACACGACGGCGCAGCCGGGCCACAGCGCGCCTATTATCAGGCCCAGTCGCTATGCTTTTAATAGCTGATCGTACTTGAATTTGCTAGGCCTCAGACCACTTGCATGCCAAGGCGCACGCAGCAGCGGCCGGGTGCGCCGTGCGGCGCCCGCGCGGGACTCCGGCAGCGGCTCAGAGGCCGTCGCACACGCGGGGCACGCCTTGTGCAAGCCGCCCCCGGTGCGTTCCCCGGTGCCGCAAGCGCCAGAGACCATAGGCCACCAGCCCCTGCCACAAGGCCGCCGCCGGAGCACGCAGCGCCGCCACGGCCTGGCCCAGCGCCTGCCAGGCCTGGCGCACGTCGGCCGCAGCAGCCGCCCGGGCCGGTCTTGGGTCTGCCAGAGCATTGGCCTGCCACACCGCCAGCGCATCCCAGCGCAGGGCCACGGGCTCGGCCGCCTGCGGGCTGTGCCACGGCTCCAGCACCGCATGCTGGCCAGGCTGCAGCACCCGCCGGGCCCCGGCTTCGAGCACTTCGTCGCAGCCCGGCCTCTGCCCGCCCGGCCCGGACACCGTCAGCCACACACGGCCACGGGCCACCTCCAGCACCCCCGCCCAGGCCGGGCGCAACGACAGCGCCTGCCCCGCGCGTACGGCCCAGGTGCCTGGCAGCGGCGGGTGGGCTGCACCTGTCGCGCAAGGCGCGACCGATTGTTGCAAAAAAAGCATGGCAGACGACTCCATGGCGACTCCTTTCCAGCGCAGAGCGACTGTGCTCTGGTGTTGGAATCATGCGCAAGCGGGGCTGCACAGTCCAATGAAAACCGGCTAGGCTATTGATACCTGAATCGCATCAATAAAACCCGTGGACACCCTGGGACCCGACGGCAGCGCAGCCCCTGCGGGCAGCGCCATACCGCGCCTGCGCACCCGCCCGGTAGGCGCGGGCCACTGGCGCACTTTTCTGGCTGTGGCCCGGCACCTGAACTTTCGCGCCGCCGCAGACGAGCTGGCGCTCACGCAGTCGGCCATCAGCCGCCAGATCCAGGCGCTGGAGGACGAGGTGGGCGTGCCGCTGTTCCTGCGCCACACCCGGGCGGTGGAGCTGACCAGTGCCGGCGCGCAGCTGCAGCGCGCCGTGGGCCCTGCGCTCGAACGCATCGACCTGGCCGTGCGCCAGGTGCGGCACAGCGCCGGGCGGCGCAGCGTCACCATCACCACACTGGCCAGCTTCGCGTCGATGTGGCTGATCCCGCGCATGGAAGACTTCCAGCGCAAGCACCCGGGCATCGACCTGCGCATTGACGCCAGCGACGCCACGGTGGATCTGGAAACCGCCGACGTGGATCTGGCGGTTCGCTACAAGCTGCCAGGCCCTTCCGTGCAGGGCGGCCAGCGACTGTTTGGAGAACAGCTGGCGGTGGTGGCCAGCCCCTGGCTGCTGCGCAACACGCCGCCGCTGCGCACGCCGCAAGACCTGGCGCATTGCACGCTCATCGAGGCGGGCGATGTTTACCGCAGCGCCCACCTGCAATGGCTGACCTGGCGGCGCTGGCTGGACACGCAGGGCTGCCCCAAGCTGGAGCCCGCGCGCTGGCTGTATTTCAACTACGCGCACCAGATCGTGCAGGCCGCTCTGGCCGGCCAGGGGCTGGCGCTGGCGCGCATGCCCCTGATCGCCGATGCGCTGGCGGCCGGCGATCTGGTGGAGGTCATGCCAGGCCGGCGGCTCGATTCACCGCTGGCCTACTGGCTACTGGTGCCGCCGCGTAGCAGTGGCCAGCCTGAAGTGCAGGCATTCGAGGCCTGGCTGCTGCACGAAGCCCGGCGCACGCGCGAGGCGATCGGCGACGGCCCCGACCCTGACACGCTGGACCAGCTGGATTGAGCCCCCCCGCCGCAGGCGCGAGCGTCGATCGGCAGGGTGCGGATCCGCCCGATCAGGCCAGCGTCACACGGGCGAACTTGCGCTTGCCCACCTGCACCACATAGGTGCCTGCCGGCAGCTTCAGGCCCTTGTCGCTCACGGCGCTGCCGTCCACGCGCACACCGCCGCCCTCGATCAGGCGGTTGGCTTCGCTGGTGGACGGGGCCAGGTTCGCCTGCTTGAGCAGGGCGCCAATGCCCAGGGGCGCACCGCTGAGGCTGAGCTCCGGAATCTCGTCCGGAATGCCGCCCTTGGAGCGGTTGATGAAATCCTGCTCCGCCGCATCGGCCGCAGCCGCGCTGTGAAAGCGTGTGGTGATCTCCTTGGCGAGCATCACCTTCGCATCCTTGGGGTTGCGCCCGCCGGCCACCTCGGCCTTGAGCGCGGCGATCTCGGCCAGGCTCTTGAACGACAGCAGCGTGAACCAGTCCCACATCAGCGTGTCGCTGATGGACAGCACCTTGGCAAACATGGTGTTCGCGTCTTCGGTGATGCCGATGTAGTTGTGCTTGGACTTGGACATCTTGTCCACGCCGTCCAGCCCCACCAGCAGCGGCATGGTGAGCACACACTGCGGCTCCTGGCCGTATTCCTGCTGCAAATGACGGCCCATGAGCAGGTTGAACTTCTGGTCGGTGCCGCCCAGTTCCAGATCGCTCTTGAGCGCCACCGAGTCGTAGCCCTGCATCAGCGGGTAGAGAAACTCATGGACGCTGATCGACTGGCCGGAGGTGAAGCGCTTGTGGAAGTCGTCACGCTCCATCATGCGCGCCACGGTGTACTTGGCGGCCAGCTGGATCATGCCGCTTGCGCCCAGGGGCTCGCTCCACTCGCTGTTGTAGCGAATCTCCGTGCGGGCCGGGTCCAGCACCAGGCTGGCCTGGCGGTAGTAGGTTTCGGCGTTGGCCTGGATCTGCTCCTTGGTCAGCGGCGGGCGCGTGCTGTTGCGACCCGAGGGGTCCCCGATCAGGCTGGTGAAATCGCCGATCAGGAAAATCACCTGATGGCCCAGATCTTGCAGCTGGCGCATCTTGTTGAGCACCACCGTGTGGCCGATGTGGATGTCGGGCGCTGTCGGGTCGAGCCCCAGCTTGATGCGCAGCGGCTGGCCCGTGGCTTCCGAGCGGACGAGTTTTTTCACCCACTCATCCTGGGGCAGCAGTTCTTCGACGCCACGCAGCGAGACTTCCAGCGCGTGCCTTACACCATCGGAGAGCTCGGGGGTTGTAACAGCGGATTGATTCATAAGGGTTTTTTGGGATGTAGGCACCAGATGCGCCGCTATACTTCGTGCCACTTTGCAAGGGCGGATTCTAGTAGTCCGGCACCCCGTGCCGGCATAGGCCACGCAGGTGGCCCTTCCGCCCTCTCACCACCGACCCTCTGGCAGGGCCGCGTGGGCATCAACAGATCCTGGGGATAGACCATTGACTCACGGCTTGAACACTGCCAGCCAGGCATTGCTTGAACGACTGTCCCAGGGCATCCAGCAACACCCCAAGCGGGTCACCGCAGTGCTCGCCGCCCTGCTGCTCACAGGCGGCGGCGGCGCTTTCGCAGTCGCGGCCCTTACGCCCGAACCCAGCGACATCCCTGTGCGCCAGGTCACGCATGCGGTGGATTCTCAGGCGGACGAAAACCTGCTTGCAGCGCTGGAGGCCCCCGGTTTCTCGCTGTACCGATCGGAACAGATCCGCAGCAGCGACACCCCCGAATCCCTGCTGCAGCGCATGGGCGTGGCCGATCCGGCCGCCGCCGCTTTTTTGCGCGGTGACGCTGCGGTTCGGCAAAACCTGCTGGGCCGCACCGGACGCATGGCCACGGCCGAAACCACCGACGACCACCGCCTGGTGCGCCTGACGGCCCGCTGGACGCCGGACGACAGCGGCAATTTCCGCCGCCTGGTGGTCGAGCGCAGCGGCGACAAATTCAGCTCGCGCGTGGAAACCGCCCCGCTCGTAGCCCGCACGCGGCTGGCTGGTGGTGTGATCCAGAGCTCGCTGTTTGCCGCCACCGACGCCTCCAACATTCCGGACGCCGTGGCCATCCAGATGGCCGAGCTGTTCTCCAGCAGCATCGACTTCCACCGCGCGCTGCGCAAGGGCGACCGTTTTGCCGTGGTGTACGAAACACTCGAGGCCGACGGCGAGCCGCTGCGCGCGGGCCGCGTGATCAGCGCGGAGTTCCATAACAACGGCAAGACGCACCAGGCCGTGTGGTTTCAGGAGCCCGGCTCCAGCAAGGGTGCGTACTACACGCTGGAGGGCGAAAGCCTGCGCCGTGCCTACCTGGCATCACCCGTGGAGTTTTCGCGCGTGACCAGCGGTTTCAAGATGCGCATGCACCCGATCCTCAAGACCTGGCGCGCGCACCTTGGCACCGACTACGCAGCCCCCACCGGCACGCCGGTGCGCACCGTGGGCGATGGCGTGGTCGAGTTTGCGGGCGTGCAGAACGGTTTTGGCAACGTGGTCTTCGTCAAGCACCGCAACCAGCATGTGACCGTGTACGCCCACCTGAGCCGCATCGACGTGCGCAAGGGCCAGTCGGTCGAGCAGGGACAGACCATCGGCGCCGTCGGCGCTACCGGCTGGGCCACCGGTCCGCACCTGCATTTCGAGTTCCGCGTGAACGGCGTTCACCAGGACCCGCAGACCATCGTGGCGCAAAGCGAGGCCGCAGCCCCCGTCTCGGCCGCTGCACGTCCGGCGTTCGACCGGCTCGCACGCTCCATGCGCACCCAGCTGGGCTCGGCCGAGCTGATCATGCAGGCCAGCGCAGAGTAAGCGCGGCCTGCCGCCGCTGCGCCGCGCCTGGCGCAGCGGGCATTTCCATCCCACCGGCCGCAACATGGCATCTTCCTTGTTCATCGGCCTGATGTCGGGCACCTCGCTGGACGGGGTAGACGGCGTGGTGGCCCACATTCCCCCAGAGGGCACACTGCGCGTGCTGGCCTACGCCTGCCAGCCTTTCGCCCCCGCGCTGCGTGCAGAGTTGCTGGCCCTGAACCAACCTGGCCCGGATGAGCTACACCGCGCGGCCCTGGCCGGCAATGCTCTCTCCGAAGCCTATGCAGAGGTGGTCGCCGAGTTGCTGCGTGCTGCCAGTGTGGCTGCTTCCGACATTGCAGCCATCGGCGCCCACGGCCAGACGGTGCGACACCGTCCGCGGGCCTTCGACGGCACGGGCTACACGATCCAGTTGGGCAATCCCAGCCTTTTGGTCGAACGCACCGGGATTGATGTGGTGGCCGACCTGCGCAGCGCCGACGTGGCTGCTGGCGGGCAGGGCGCACCGCTGGTACCGGCCTTCCATGCCGAAGCGTTCGGACAACGGCATCCAGCGCCCTTGGTGCTGAACATCGGCGGCATTTCCAACCTCAGCGTGCTGCAGCCTGAGGCCGTGCTGGGATTCGACTGTGGCCCAGGCAATGTGCTACTGGATCTGTGGTGCCAGCGGCATACTGGCGCCGCTTACGACGCCCATGGCGATTGGGCGGCCCAGGGCCAGGTGCATGCCACACTGCTGCAGCGACTGCTGGAAGAGCCCTTTCTGGCCCTGCCTGCGCCCAAAAGCACGGGCCGTGATCTGTTCCACGCCCGATGGCTCGACGCCCATCTGCAATCGATGCCCGCCCTGCCTGCGGTGAATGTCCAGGCCACCCTGACCCGCTTTACAGCCCGCTGCTGCGCCGATGCGGCGCGCCCGTATGGCCTTGGCATCGCCCCGATGCTGGCTGTCTGCGGTGGCGGCGCATTCAACCGGACACTCATGGCCATGCTGGGCGATGAGTTGCCTGGCTGGAGCGTGGTCAGCACCGATGCATTGGGCCTGCCGCCGCTGCAGGTAGAAGCCACGGCATTTGCATGGCTCGCCGCCCGGCGTGTGCGCGGCCAGGTCGGCAATCTGCCGGCCGTGACCGGAGCGTCAGGCCGGCGCACGCTGGGGGCCTGGCATGCGCGCCCGCTGGCGCACCCATCCAGTCCCTGAGAGCACCGAGCCACAAGCCCTTGCCCATGCAAAAAGCGGCCCGCAGGCCGCTTTTTGGCGTAAGCGCCAGGATCGCTCAGACCGAGAAGCTCGAACCACAGCCACAGGTCGTGGTCGCGTTCGGGTTCTTGATCACAAACTGCGCGCCCTGCAGGTCTTCCTTGTAGTCGATTTCGGCACCCAGCAGATACTGGTAGCTCATCGCATCGATGAGCAGCGACACGCCATTCTTGGTCATGGTAGTGTCATCGTCGTTCACGATTTCATCGAATGTGAAGCCGTACTGAAAGCCCGAGCAGCCACCGCCCTGCACGAATACTCGCAGCTTGAGGTCGGGGTTGCCCTCTTCTGCAATCAGGTCCGCCACCTTGGCCGCCGCACTGTCGGTGAACAGGATCGGGGCGGGCATTTCGTTGGACACGTTTTCGGCGACTGCACTCATGGGGAACTCCGTCTGGGACATCTGAGGCGAAATACTACTGCAAGCTTCTCGGGAATTTCGGTCACGAAGCATTTGACGCCAACTGCAGTGGGGGCTTTTCCTCCACCAGTTCGGCCACCGGGCACATCTGACCGGCAATCACGGCACCCTGATGCATCTCCAGCGACTTGTAGTGCACATTGCCGGTGACACGGGCCCTGGGCTGCAACTCCAGCAGCTCGGCCGCGTGGACGGGGCCCACGACGGTGCCGTTGATGATCACATGGTCGGCGTGCAACGTACCTTCGACCTGGGCGGTCTCCGAAATCACAAGCAGGCTGGGCTGCTCGGCACGCGCACGGACATCCCCGATCACCTCGCCATCAATCCGCATACCCTCAGAGAACAACAGATCGCCTTCGACCCGGGTACCCTGAGCGATCAGGCTTTTGAGAGGGGGTTGTTTCTTGCGCGAGAACATGGGCAGCAGCTCCAGCAGGCCTGGGGCCCGGGTTTGGCAGGGATCATCAGTCGAGGGCGGTCGTCTGGGTGGAACGCACGGCAGTGCCGTCGAGCACGCGCGCGGTCACGGTTTTTACCACGGCCCCGGCGGGCAAAGCCTGCAGCCCTTCCAGCCGACGGTACTGGCGCAACTGCAACGCTTGGGCGGGCACCGTGTGGCTCCAGGGCTGCCCCTCCAGCACGCCCTGCAACTGCAGCTCGATCCGGCCGTTGAACTCCGGGGCATTGCGCTGCGGCTGCATCACCAGCACCTGCCAGCGCAGCTGACCGTCGGCCAGGCGCTCGGCCTGCAGGCTTCGGATGGCCAAGCCCTCACCCCGCGCCGACGGAATCAGCTTCTCGAAAAAGCCCAGGTCCTCGCGCAACGCCCTGTTTTCCGCTTCCAGCTGGCGAAGCTGGCCTTTGAGCACCTCGCTCGTGGTGCGCTCGGCCGTGAGAATCGACTGCGCAGTGTTCGCCACAGTCTGCTGCTGCTGCGCCTGCTCGCGCAATTGCGCCACTTCTGCACGCAGGCGCACCAGTTCTTCGCGCGAGCCGGCCTCCAGCCCGGCAATGGAGCGGCCAAACTCAAAGGCCCAGAGCGCCACGGCCGCACAGAATCCCAGCACCACCGCCAGCACCAGCCAGCGCACGGGCCACGGCAGCGCACTGCGCACCGCAACGCGGGGCGCGCTGATGGTCAACCGGCGGCGTAGAAGTCGAAAACGCATGGGCGGAACGGGCAAACGCGAAAGAAAACGCGCACCATAAACGAAAAAGCCGCCCGAAGGCGGCTTTTTGAGCAGACGGTTCGCCACAAAAAGCGGCGGAACCGGCTCCCACAGCGATCAACGCTTGGAGAACTGCTTGGCGCGGCGTGCAGAGTGCAGACCGACCTTCTTACGCTCGACTTCACGGGCGTCGCGCGTCACGAAGCCGGCTTGGCTCAGTGCGGGCTTGAGCGACGCGTCGTAGTCGATCAGGGCGCGGGTGATGCCGTGGCGGGTGGCACCGGCTTGACCGGATTCACCACCACCGTGCACATTGACCTGGATGTCGAAGGTTTCGACATGGTTGGTCAGCACGAGCGGCTGCTTGGCGATCATGATCGAGGTTTCACGGCCGAAGTACTGCTGGATGTCCTTGCCGTTGATCGTGATCTTGCCGGAGCCCTTTTTCAGAAACACGCGGGCGACGCTGGATTTGCGACGGCCCGTGCCATTGTTCCATTCACCAATCATCTCAAGACTCCTTAGATTTCCAGCGCCTTGGGCTGCTGAGCGGTGTGCGGATGTTCGGCACCGCCGTACACCTTGAGTTTCTTGATCATGGCGTAGCCGAGCGGACCCTTGGGCAGCATGCCCTTGACGGCC
Organism: Acidovorax lacteus; assembly: GCF_039540375.1. NCBI lineage: Bacteria > Pseudomonadati > Pseudomonadota > Betaproteobacteria > Burkholderiales > Comamonadaceae > Acidovorax > Acidovorax lacteus. Next base: position 66,854 of record NZ_BAABEX010000010.1, on the reverse strand, counting down.
TTCTCCAGCGCGCGGCCGGGATGCTTGGCTTGCAGGTCACGGAAGTTGGTCGCCGTGATGCCGCCGGGGTAGCCCGAGTGGCGGTAGTACACCTTGTCGAGCGACTTGGTGCCAGTGACCTTGAGTTTGGAGGCGTTGATGACGACGATGTAATCGCCGGTATCAACGTGAGGCGTGTAAATGGCCTTGTGCTTGCCGCGCAGACGGAGGGCAACTTCGCTGGCTACCCGTCCGAGCACCTTGTCGGTGGCGTCAATCACAAACCACTCATGCACGACCTCAGCGGGCTTTGCGCTGAAAGTAGACATGGTTGTTCCTTTGGGGAGACGTGGTTTGGCGGTCCTTTTCCACGGTCGGTGTTTCTCTGATGGAAACCTCTTAGGTGGGATCAATCGCTTCGCCGCGGGACTGCAAAAACGCTGCGAAGCCCGCTATTATACAAAGCCGCTCATTTTGTAGGCAAGCACCGCCAAACGCGGCCCTTGCGGCACGGCCTGCGTCAGTTGGGCGTCTGTTGCTGGCGCTGGATTTCCAGCTCGGTCCGGCGGCGCGACTCCACGCACACCGGATGATTGAACTGTCCGGGCTTCTGGCATTCTTGGTGGATGCACAACGGCCGGGCAAGAAACCCGGCGTCGGCGCACGCCTCTTGCGGATTGGGAGGGCGTGGCGCGGGCTTGGGTTTGGGCGGCGGGGGCGGCGGCTCAGGCGGCGGTGGGGGCTCGGCCACCACCGCGGGAGCCGGGGGCGCCACCGGCTCGCTGGCTGGCTTGCGCGCGGTACTGCGCGCAGCCGCGCGGCTCGGCGGTGCGGAAGCGGGCGATGAAGCGCGCGACGCCCCCGCCATGGCGGCCGATACCGACTGGGCGGACGGCTCCGCCGCCACAAGCGCCGCCGACGCACCGAGATCGGCTCCTGCGGGCTGTGGCACCGATTCGGGTAGCGAAGCGGTCGTGATGAGCGGACGCGGCGGATCGGCCATTTCGGTGATGATCGAGTCCTGCTTCGTCTTGGCCGTACGGAGCCAGCCTGCCCAGGCAGTGACACCCGCCACGCCCAGCACCAGCACGCCCACGCCCCACCAGCCGAGCGCCGCGGCCCGACGCCCGCGGGGCTTGGAGGGCGACGCGTCCGATGCCTCGCGGCGGCCGGGCTTGCCGCCGTGGCGCCGCGTAGGAATGGCTCCGCGCCCGTCGGGCTTGGGGTCAGGGGCAGGGGCCACGGAATCGCCGTCCAGCATCAAGGTGCTGTCGCCCGCATCGATGAAGACGGTGTCCGCCACATCGCGAGGGTCGTAAGCGCGCGTGACTGCATCGGCCGGCGCTGAGGCCACCGCCGTCTCCAGCGGCACCGACACCGCATCGGCGGCTGGCATCTCCAGCGCCGGCCCAGGCGGATCGGCCGGATCGCGCCAGATGTCGCCCAGCTCTGCGCGGAAATCGAAATGCTCCACGCCTTCCGGTGGGGCCGTCATCTGCATGGCCGCTAGAAAGGCATCGATGGTCGCGGGCCGGTCTTCGGGCTGCAGGGCGAGCGCCCCAGACACCGCGGCCACGAAAGGCGCCGAGTACTCGACGCCGAACTGGCGCTTGACGGTTTTGGCCACGCGCGAGAAAGGCACCATGCGGTCGCGGATTGAGCGCAGCGTGGCCGGCAGGGGCGTGTCATTGCACAAGCAGCCGTAGACAACTGCGCCCAGCGAATACAGGTCGCTCCATGGGCCCTGGCGCAGGTCGCTGTCGCCCTCGGCGTACTGCTCGATCGGCGCGTAGTTCACCTTGAGTACGGCCGTGTGTTTGCGGTCCTGGTCGTTGATCGCGTGGCGCGCCGCCCCCAGGTCCAGCAGCACCGGCGGGCCGTTGTCCTGCAGAAAAATGTTGTCGGGTGAGATATCACGGTGCAGCGTCTGGCCATCGTGCAGCACGCGCAGCGCACCGAGCACCGACCACAGCACCTTGCGCAGCCAGGCCTCGGGCGGCGGCGTGCGCATGCGGGACCGCGCCTGCTTGAGGGTCATGCCGCTGTACAGGGGCATGACCATATAGGCCGTGTTGTTCGCCTCCCAGAAACGGAACACCTTGACCAACGAGGGATGGTCGAACTGAGCAAGCAGCCGGGCTTCTGCCACGAAGGAGGCCAGACCCGCGCGGTACGAAGCCTGGTCGCCCGCCGAACGCACCCACAGCGACTGCCCCTCGGACCGCCCGGCCAGGGCCGTGGGCATGTATTCCTTGATGGCCACCGCCCGGTGCAGCGAGTGGTCGAAGGCCTCGTACACCATGCCGAAACCGCCCACCCCCAGCAGCGCACGGATCTCGAACTCGGCCAGGCGCGCGCCCACGGGCAGAGCGTCCACGTGGCTCACGCCGCGTGCTGGACTCGGGCTCGACAGGTCGTTCATGGTGGTAGCGTGCAAGACAAATCAGCCCGTCAGGGCACAGACCCTATGGTGCCACCGCCAGGGCGGCGGTGCCGATCATGACGCGCCCCCGGGCGCAGCACAACCGCAGCACACGGCAGGCTGTCGGGCAAAAGCATCATCGCCCGCCCCCACGGGGCGGCAAGACCCCGCACTGTAGCGCGCCCCCGCCCGTTACCATTGACCCATGTTCAGTTATCGCCACGCCTTCCACGCCGGGAACCATGCGGACGTGCTCAAGCACACCACTGTGATCGCCGCTCTGCAACACCTGACCGAGAAAGACACGGCCCTGGCAGTGCTCGACACCCATGCGGGGGCCGGGCTTTACCGGCTCGACGGCGACTATGCCAGTACCAGCGGCGAGGCCGCCGAAGGCGTGCTGCGCCTGGCACAGGCCCCGGCCGACGGGCTGAGCCCGGCGCTGCAGCAGTACCTCGAGCGCGTGCGCAGCTTCAACCAGGGCACTTCGCTGCGCGTGTACCCGGGCTCTCCGTGTCTGCTGCACGGCTTGCTGCGCCCGCAGGATCGTCTCAAGCTGTTTGAACTGCACCCGACCGACCTGCGTGCGCTGGCTGGCAACGTGGGCCAGCTGGAGGCCGGCCGACAGATCGCCGTGCTGCACGAAGACGGCTTCGAAGGAGTGCGCAAGTTTCTGCCCCCACCGTCTCGCCGTGCTTTTCTGCTCTGCGATCCCAGCTATGAAATCAAGAGCGATTACGGCAAGGTGCTGGGCCTGGTCGAGGATGCGCTCAAGCGCTTTGCCACCGGAACCTATGCCATCTGGTATCCGATCATTCCGCGCCCTGAAGCGCACGATCTGCCCCGGCGGCTGCGCACCCTGGCGACGCGCGCGGGCAAAAGCTGGCTGCATGCCACGCTGGCCGTGAAGTCGGGCCAGGCCGTGCGCGCGGCCGACGGCAGCACACGCCGCCCGGGTCTGGCGGCCAGCGGCATGTTCCTCGTCAACCCGCCCTACACCCTCAAGCCTGCGCTGCAGGCGGCGCTGCCGCAGATGGTGGAACTGCTGGGCCAGGACCGCAACGCGGCCTGGTCGCTCGACACCGGCGGCTGACGCCTGCTTGCGCAGGGCGCCTGCAGCGCGTGCGGATCGCCTCCTTGGGCGCGAGCGCAGCCCAGGGAAGCGCTGCATCACCCTCGCGAGGATGCACGGATGCGGGTCGATATGGGCCGCGAGGCGCTTTTGGCAGCCCATAGCCGCGCTGTGGGCAAGAAAAGCAAGGCAGCCGACCGCCCGAGGCCGTGCCCGCGCAGACCGCAGGGCGTTAGGCAGAGCTTCCCTAGCGTTTGGCGGGCGCAGGTCGGCGCTGCGCTGGCGGTGCCGCGCGTCGCACGGCCGGAGCCGCAGGGGCGAGGGTTTCGGGCGCAGGCGCAAGCGCCTCGGGTGCCTGGTCGTCGCACGCATCGCCGTCCTCCATGCGCCAGAAAGCCACGGGCTTGATGCCCAGGCCCATCAGGCCCAGCTCCCGGGCGGCGGCCTGGCTCAGATCAATCACCCGGTCGCGCAGGTGCGGGCCGCGGTCGTTGATGCGCACAGACACGGCCCGGCCATTGACCAGGCTGCGCACGCACAACTGCGTGCCAAAAGGCAGGGTGCGGTGGGCCGCGGTGAACCCATGCATGTCAAACACCTCGCCGCTGGCCGTGCGGCGGCGGTGGAAACCCGGCCCATACCAGGAGGCCAGGCCCTGTTCCAGGGGCGTGACCTCAATGTCGGCGGCGTCCACCGCCACCGTGGGCAACGCTGGCGTGCCTGTCTCTGCAGCAAGCGGCCCGGCCGGGGCGGGCACATCGGCTGGGGTGTTGGCGGCCGGCACCGTATCGCCAGAGGAATCTGCCCGCGGCAGCTCCGAAGGCAGCACGGGTGCCGGTGCCGGTGCCGACGCGGGCGTCAGTGCTGGGGTTGGGGGCGGGGCTGGCTCCAGCTTCGGCGGCGATGGGGCGGGCGGCAGGGCATCGGCCTCGGCACTGGCCAGTACCGTGAGCACTGCGGCTGGCCCGTACGCCCCGGCAGGCACCGCCCAGCAGGCCAGCCCCCACGCGACCCAGCTGGCCGCCACCGCGCGCCAGTGGCCGGCGGGCCGCCCGTGCCGCGGCGGCTCAGAGCTTGCAGCGCGCGGCAACGTTGTCCTCAAAGCGCCGCAGGTCGGCCTGCTCGCCCGGCGTCAGGTCGGTGCGTGCCTTCTTGGCGGCCAGAATGCGGCGCGACTCGGCGCACTGCTCGGCGCGGCGGGCCTCCTGCTCGCGCGTGAGCTGCTGGGCCTGCTGCTCCTGGCGCGCGCTCTCGCGCTGCTGCTGGGCCGCCTCGCGGCGCTCGCGGGAGATGCGCGACAGGGCCTGGCTCTCTTCTTCGCGGCAATTCTGCTGGTACTCGCGGCGCAACTGGGCCACCACGTCGGGCGGCGTGTTGCGCTGGCTGGCGGTGCGCAGCGACTCGTCCACCGCGCGGCAGCGGCCGCTCATGTAGCGGTGGTGCTCAGGCACATCCAGGGGCGGACGCACCTGGGGCTCATAGCGGCGCGACGTGTCGGGCAGCGGGGCAATCGCCGCGCCCGTGGTGGTCAGCCCGGGCGGGCACGGCCGCGACATCACGTAGCGGTTGCCGTCGTTGTCGCGGCAGGTGTATTGGGTCTGGGCCTGCACCGCCGCCCAGGGCAGCAGGCCCAGCGAGGCGATGGCGAGCGCGGCGCACAGGGCGCGGGATGGCAGAGGTGTCATGTCGAGGCCGCGGTCGCGCTGGCGGCGCGCGGCCCGAAATGGTAGCCCAAGGAATGGGCCGTACCACGCACCGCGCGGTGCGCGCAGTCACACGCCTGTCAGGACCGCACAGGGCCTGCAGGCGCCTGGCCGCTCAGGCGCGCACCAGGCCCAGGCGCTCGCAGATTTCGAGCGTAGCGCCGCTCTGGTTCATGGTGTAGAAGTGCAGCGCCGGCACGCCGGCATTGCGCAACTGGTCGCACAGGTCGGTCACCACGTCGAGGCCAAAGGCCTTGATCGAGGCCGTGTCGTCCCCGTAGGCCTGCAGGCGCAGGCGAATCCAGCGCGGAATCTCGGCGCCGCAGGCGTCGGAAAAGCGCAGCAGCTGCGTGGAGCTGGTGATGGGCATGATGCCCGGCACCACGGGCACGTCGGCCCCGAGCCGGTAGGCGTCGTCCACGAAACGAAAGTACGCGTCGCTGTTGTAGAAGTACTGCGTGATGGCCGCATCGGCCCCGGCGCGCACCTTGGCCGCATAGGCCTGCAGGTCGGCTTCGGGCGAACGGGCCTGAGGGTGCACTTCGGGATAGGCGGCCACTTCGATGTGGAAGTCGCGCCCGGTTTCAGCGCGGATGAAAGCCACCAAGTCGCTCGCGTACTGGAATTCACCCCCCATGCCGTAGCCGCTGGGCAGGTCGCCGCGCAGCGCCACCAGGCGCTTGACGCCCATGGCCTTGAGCGTAGCGAGCTGCTCGCGCACGCTGGCACGCGTGGCGCCGATGCACGAGAAATGCGAGGCCGCGTCCACGCCTTCGGCCAGGATTTCCTGCACCGTGTCGAACGTGCCCTGTTGGGTGGAGCCGCCCGCGCCGTAGGTGACCGAGCAGAACTCGGGCTTGAGCGTGTAGAGCTGCTGGCGCGCCGTGCGCAGCTTGGCCGCGCCCTCGGGCGTCTTGGGGGGGAAAAACTCAAGGCTCACCGGCAGAGCGGTGGCTGTGATGGGGGTTGCCGTCATGCGGCCCTCCTTGCCTCAACAAAGAATTCGCGGTTGCCGTCGCCACCGCGGATGGGGCTGTCGAAATAGCGCTCGACCACGAGCCCGGCCTGCGCACAGGCGTCGCGGATGCGCTGTTCGACCACCGGATAAAGCGTGTCGTCGCGCACGATGCCGCCCTTGCCCACCTGGCCCGGCTGCAGTTCGAACTGCGGCTTGACCAGCATCAGCAGCCGCCCCTGCTGTGCCATCAGCGGCACCAGGGCCGGCAGCACCAGCGTGAGCGAGATAAACGACAGGTCGCCCGTCACCAGGTCGAACTGCGGCGTGATGTCGATGTGCTCGGTGCCCGCACGGCGCTTGCGCACCGTGGGCACGCTGCCTTCGGCGCGGGCACGGGCCTTGGCGGCACGCTCGGCCTTGAAGGCCTCGACCTCGTGCTCCTTGGCATCGTCGCTGTCGTCGTAGTCGTCGGCCACTTCACCGCCGTTGCGCATCCAGGCGTACGGGGCCACGGGCTGGGTGTCGTTGTCGTCCAGGTCCTGCTCAACCACTTCGCACAGCGCAGCGTCGCAGGCTTCGCGCAGGGCCTCGGGCGTGAGTCCGCGGGCATTGAGCCCTTCGACACAGACCACGCGCGGGTCGGCGCGCAGGCGTTCGTGCAACTGGCCCTGGCCCACGTCCACGCCGATCACCTGCGCCGCACCCTGCTGCAGCAGACAGTCGGTGAAGCCACCGGTGCTCTGGCCCACGTCCAGGCAGCGCCAGCCCGTCACCTGCAGGCCGGTGGCCTGCAAGGCGCCTTCGAGCTTCAAGCCGCCGCGCGAGAGGTAGCGGGCCTCGGCGTCGTCAAGCAGGCGCACCTCGGCCGCGGCGGGGATGTCGTCGGAGTTCTTGGCCACGCGCACCCAGGGCGCGCGTGGCGTGGCCCGCCACTCGACGCCCGAGGCGATCAGCCGCTGCGCCTGCGAGCGCGTGGCCGCATGGCCTTTTTCCACCAGACACACATCAGCGCGCATGCGCCCTCCCCGTTGCTCTTTTCAAACGAAATCCGGCCCCGGCCCAGCAAAGTAGACCACGAGCAGCTATCAAATCAGGAGCGCCGCCCAGTCTGGGCACGCGCTCCGGCACCACCGTAGGCGGCGCACCGCGATCAGTAGCGGTAGGTGTCGGGCTTGTACGGGCCCTGCTTGGGCACGCCGATGTAGGCGGCCTGCTCGTCCGACAGCTCGGTGAGCTGCGCACCGATCTTCTTGAGGTGCAGGCGTGCCACCTTTTCGTCGAGGTGCTTGGGCAGCACGTACACCTTGCCGTTTTCGTAGTAGTCGCTGTGCGTGAACAGCTCGATCTGCGCGATCGTCTGGTTGGCAAAGCTCGACGACATCACGAAGCTGGGGTGGCCGGTGGCGCAGCCCAGGTTCACCAGACGGCCCTTGGCCAGCAGGATGATGCGCTTGCCGTCGGCAAAGATCACGTGGTCCACCTGCGGCTTGATCTCTTCCCACTGGCACTTGGCTTCGAGTTCGGCCACGTCGATCTCGTTGTCAAAGTGGCCGATGTTGCAGACGATGGCCTGGTCCTTCATCTTCTGCATGTGCTCGAAGGTGATGACCGACTTGTTGCCGGTGGCGGTCACGAAGATGTCGGCCTTGTCGGCGGCCCAGTCCATGGTCACCACGCGGAAGCCTTCCATGGCGGCCTGCAGGGCGTTGATCGGGTCGATCTCAGTGACCCACACCTGGGCCGACAGCGCGCGCAGCGCCTGGGCCGAGCCCTTGCCCACGTCGCCGTAGCCGGCCACCACGGCCACCTTGCCCGCGATCATCACGTCGGTGGCGCGCTTGATGCCATCCACCAGCGATTCGCGGCAGCCGTAGAGATTGTCGAACTTGCTCTTGGTGACCGAGTCGTTCACATTGATCGCGCGGAACATCAGCGTGCCCTTGGCCGACATTTCCTTGAGGCGGTGCACGCCAGTGGTGGTCTCTTCGGTCACACCGATGATCTGGGCACTCTTGCGGCTGTACCAGGTCGGGTCTTCGGCCAGCTTCTTGCGGATGGCGGCGAACAGGATGCGCTCTTCCTCGCTGCCGCCGTTGCCGGCCACCAGCGACGCATCTTTCTCGGCGCGCTTGCCCAGGTGCATCAGCAGCGTGGCATCGCCGCCGTCGTCCAGGATCATGTTCGGGCCTTCGCCTTCGGTGCCTGCGGCGCCAAAGTCAAAGATGCGGTGGGTGTAGTCCCAGTAGTCTTCGAGCGTCTCGCCCTTGACGGCGAACACCGGCGTGCCGGCCGCGGCAATGGCGGCGGCGGCGTGGTCCTGCGTCGAGAAGATGTTGCACGAGGCCCAGCGCACCTGTGCGCCCAGCGCCTGCAGGGTTTCGATCAGCACGGCCGTCTGGATGGTCATGTGCAGCGAGCCGGTGATGCGCGCGCCCTTCAAGGGCTGCTTGGCCGCGAATTCCTCGCGGATGGCCATCAGGCCGGGCATCTCGGTTTCGGCGATGCGGATTTCTTTGCGGCCCCAGTCGGCCAGGCCGATATCGGCCACGATGCAGTCGGTGTTGACGGGGGTTTGGATGCGTGCGTTCATTTCGGGCTCCAGATCAAAGATGGAAAGCCACCCAAACGCGGAGGAATGCAAAGCTCACCACACGCGCAGGTGGATGAGCGTCGTTGCGAGATGACTCCGAGCCTCACGCCCCGCAGTTGCTGGGGGCGCTGCAACGCTCCTCGGAAGCCGCGATTATAAAACCGCGCCGGAACAACACCGCACAGCGGGGGATTCGCCCCCCGTGTGCGGCATGGACGACCCGCCTGTTACTGCGTGAACAGGCCCGCGCGGTTGGCCGAGAGCAGGCCGTTGCAAAAGGCCTGGACCAGCGACTCCACCTCGGCCTTGTGCTCAGGCGTAAAGCCCGCAAAGCTCACGGAAAGCACCCGGTCCTTGAGCAGCACCAGGGCCACGGCATCGAAGCGCTGAGGCTCCACAACGCTGGAGCGCATCATGGCAAACACGCGCTCGTCGTCGCGCACCAGGCCTTCAGAGCGAAACTGCCCATTGGCGATGTTGGCATCGATCTGGCTGCGCAGCTGGCGCTTGATGTCGGCAAACAGGCGCGTGTCCACCGCCATCGCGTCGTCGGGCACGTGCCGCGACACCTCGATGGTGCGCAGATCCGACGCAATGCCCAGCTTGATGCGGTCCATGTCGTCCTGGCGCATCAGCGCCATGAGCAGGGGCCGAAAGCCCGGATTGTTGGGAAACGCGCGCTGCAGGTGGTTGGCCAGCTCCCAGCCGTTGGTAAAGCCCTTGGGCGCCGGAATCGTTAGCGCCACGCCGCCGATGCTCACCCGGTCGCCGGCCGACAGCACCGGCAGCGCCTCGGCGCGCGGAGCGAAACCGGGTTGGACGCGGAACGCCGCCGCCCGTTTGGCCGTGCGCTCGACCTCGGCGGCGTTCAACTCGCGCGCCACCTCGGCCCGACGCACGCCCGCGCGCTCCTGCACGCTGGCGGTGCGGCTGGTCGCGGCCACCGAGTACCAGTAGTACGCTTCGCCGCGCATCTGCGGCACGCCCTGCCCCCAGAAGTAGCGCTCGGCCAGGTCCATTTGCGCCCAGGCCCAGCCCTGCCGGGCCGCAGCGTCCAGATAGCGGATGCCCAGCGCCTCGTCTTTGGGCACGCCCCGGCCGTTCAGGTACGCGAGCGCCGTTCCGTACTGGCCCGTCGGGTCGAGCTTGTCGGCCGACTGGCGGTACCAGCGCGCGCCGGCCGCCTCGTCGCGCGGCACCACGCGCCCGAACGTGAGCATGGCCGCATAGCGGTTCATGGCATCCGCGCGCCCCCCCTCCGCGCCTTCGCGCACCAGCGCCACCCCACGGGCCTCGTCGATGGGGGCTCCGTCTCCGTCCAGCAAGGCAATGCCCAACAGGGTCTTGGCCTCCGCGTTGCCGGTTCTGGCCGCCTTCTCCAGCCACACAAGGCTGCGCTGCACCTCGCGCGGCTGGCCCCAGAAGCCGAAGTACAGCGCGCGGCCCAGTTCGATCTGCGCCTCCACCACACCTTTGTCGGACAGGGCCTGCAGGCGCTGCATGGCACCGGGCACGTCCTTGGCGACGCCCTGCCCGTTGGCCAGCGCATAGACATAGTCCAGCTGGGCATCGAGGTGCCCCAGCTCGGACGCCCGCGCCAGCAGTTGCGCAGCGCGCGTGGCGTCCACGGCTTCGCCCAGGCCCAGCCGCGCCAGACGGCTGAGCTGGTACACGGCCCGCGCATCGGCCGGTGCGGCCTCGAAGAACGCCCGGGCCCTGGCGAAATCGCGCGTGCCCATCGCGCCCATGCCTTCCTCAAAACTGGCATACGCCCACCCGCTGGACACCATCGCCAGCCCCAGCAGCGCCATGCGCCGCGCCCAGATTGCATGCTTTCGAAGCACAGCCTTCCCTCTCGCCTGTTATGAAGGGTTGCGATTATGGCGGCCGCGTTGGCGGGCATGGCGGTGATAATCGGAGCCTTCTCCCGTGCGCTTGCTGCACCCGTGGAGCCGCCTGCACCGCCAGGACGGGCACCACCAGACCCTTCTTCTTGGAACACCATGTCGTACACGGCCGAAACGCGGCGCCGCCGCACCTTCGCCATCATTTCCCACCCCGACGCGGGCAAGACCACGCTGACGGAAAAGCTGCTGCTGTTCTCGGGCGCGATCCAGATCGCAGGCGCCGTCAAGGGCCGCAAGGCCAGCCGCCACGCGACGTCCGACTGGATGGAAATCGAAAAGCAGCGCGGCATCTCGGTGGCCAGCTCGGTCATGCAGATGAGCTACCGCGAGCACGTGGTCAACCTGCTCGACACGCCCGGCCACAAAGACTTCTCGGAAGACACCTACCGCGTACTCACGGCCGTGGACTCGGCGCTGATGGTGATCGACGCAGCCAACGGCGTGGAAGCGCAGACGCGGCGGCTGATCGAGGTCTGCCGCCAGCGGGACACGCCCATCATCACCTTCGTCAACAAGATGGACCGCGAAGTGCGCGAGCCGCTGGACATCCTGGACGAAGTGGAACGCGAACTGGGCATGCCCTGTGTCCCCATGACCTGGCCCGTGGGCCAGGGCAAGAGCTTTGGCGGCATCATCAACCTGCGCACGCAGACCATGACGGTGTTCGAGGCCGGCAGCGAACGCCGCCCGCAAGACTTCGAAGCCATTCCGCTGTCGGACGCCGACACGCTGCGCGCCCGCTTTGGCAGCGCCTTTGACGAAGCGCTCGAGAGCATGGAGCTGGCCGTGGGCGCCTCGCCCGCATGGGACCACGAGGCCTTCCTCGCGGGCAAACAGACGCCGGTGTTCTTCGGCTCGGGCGTCAACAACTTCGGCGTGATGGAAGTGCTCGATGCGCTGGTGGACCTGGCGCCCTCGCCTCGCCCACGCATCAGCCGCCTCACGGTGAACCGCCAGACCACCGAAACCGAAGTCAAACCCGAAGACACGGGCTTCGCAGGGGTGGTCTTCAAGGTGCAGGCCAACATGGACGCCAACCACCGCGACCGCATCGCCTTCGTGCGCGTGGCCTCGGGCCGCTACACACCGGGCATGAAGCTCAAGGTGCAGCGCACCGCCAAGGAGCTGCGCCCCACGAGCGTGGTGACCTTCATGAGCCAGCGGCGCGAAGCCGTGGAAGAGGCCTATGCGGGCGACATCATCGGCTTCACCACGCACGGCGGCGTGCAGCTGGGCGACACCATCACCGACGGCAGCAACCTGCAGTTCACCGGCCTGCCCTTCTTTGCACCCGAGATGTTCATGACCGTGGTGCTCAAAAACCCGCTGCGCACCAAACAGTTGCAGCAGGGCCTGGCACAACTGGGCGAAGAAGGCGCGATCCAGGTGTTCAAGCCGGACACTGGCGGCAACATGCTGCTGGGTGCGGTGGGCCAACTGCAGTTTGAAGTGGTGCAGCACCGCCTGAAGGCCGAGTACGACTGCGACGTGCGTCTGGAGAGCTGCCAGTACACCGGCGCCCGCTGGATCACTGCCGACAGCGCGGCCGACCTCAAGGCCTTCACCGACGCCTACCCGATGCGGCTGGCCCACGACGCGGCCGACACCCTGGCCTACCTGTGCACCAGCCCGTACGACGTGCGGCTGGCCCAGGAGCGATTCCCCAAGATCCACTTCCATCCGCTGCGCGAGCATGCAGGGCTCGCGCTGAGCAATGCGCACTGACGGAGCGCCCCGCGCAACCGCCTCGCTGGAGCGTTTTGCCTGGCGGCCGTTCGGGGTGCTGCTGGCGCTGCTGGCACTGGTCTATGGCACCTGGCTCGTCGCGTTCTGGCCGGGCGTGCTGGGCCAGGACAGCCTGGCCATCCTGCTCGAGGTGCAGAACCCCGCGGTGCACCACTCGGGCAAGCCCGACTTCTGGTACGGCTTCGTGCGGCTGCTGTACGCGGGCACGCAGCGGGTCGAGGTGCCCATTGCCGTGCTGCTGCTGCTCACGGCCCTGGTGTTTGCGCGCCTGCTGGCCTGGCAATGGCAGCATGGCCTGCGCAAGACCACCGCCGTCCTGTTGCTGCTGGTGTGCGCCGCACCGCAAATGGTGTTCTTTGCAGGCTCGCTGTATCCCGACGGCTACTACGCCGTGGCCGTGACCGGGCTGCTGTTCGAGCTGTGGCGCGCAGTGCGCGCACGGCGCATGGATGCGAGCGGCCTGGTGTTCGTCGCCCTTACGCTGCCGTTTGCCGCCTTCTTGCGGCCGAACGGCATCGTGTTCCTGCTGCCGGTGGCCTTGGCGCTGTGGTGGGTGCAAGGCAGAGGGCGCTTGGGGCTGGGCGTCATCGCCCTGTCATCCATCGCACTGAACATGGCGGCTGGCCAGGGTCGGCAGGAAGTGCCAACCCACAGCGTGCTCTACCCGCTGGCCATCTACGAAACCGCGAACTTCCTGCAACCGCGGCCCATGAACCTGTGGACGGCATCGCCCCGCGTGCATCCCGACACCGTGCAACTGCTCAAGCGCCACGGCATTTACGAGAAGGTGATTGCGTTCTACGACCCGGACTACTGGGACCCGCTGACCTTCCGCGCCGACGGCCCGCGCGTGATGGGCCTGCCCAAAGACGATCGCAAAGCCGTGGTGGAGCAGTTCTTCACCTACAACCTCTGGCACAACATGCCCAAGTTCGTAGGCAGCCGCGTCAACCTGCTGCTGGTGGCCGGGTTTGCGCAAGGCGGTCTTCCATCGCACAGCTATGCCGCGCATGTGCTGCAGCAGATCGAGACGAAATCGCGGTTCCGCAAGACCGATTGGCTCGCAGGCGGCATTGCGCTGTTCACCCTGTACGAATGGTCGTTCCAGTGGCGCTGGCTGCTGTGGACACCCTTCGTGGGCGTGGCGCTTGCGTTCTGGGCGCTGTGGGCGGGCTGGCAGCGGCGCGACCGCGCCACGGTGCTGGTGGCCGCGCCCATGGTGCTGCAGTTCGGCGCCATCACGGTCTTTTCGATCGCGGGCGAATACCGCTACCTGTTACCGTTTTTTACCCTCACCGTCCTGTGGGGCCCGCTGTGGCTCGGGGTACGCTCCAAGGCTGTCTGACACGCCCCCCTGGGCTTTTTGCTGGTCCATGCCCCTTTCCACCGTCCTTGCCACCCTCACCTGCGTTCTGGGCATCTCACTCGGGCAGCTGCTGTTCAAGAAGGCGGCCATGAGCATGCCGCCCCACGCAGGCTGGGCCGACTGGGCCTTCAACGGCTGGCTGCTGGCGGCGCTGGTGCTGTACGGGGTGACGACCCTTGGCTGGGTCTGGGTGCTGCGCCATGCGCCGCTGTCGCTGGCGTATCCGTTCATGGGCCTGGCCTTCCTCATCGTGCCCTTGCTCGGGCGGGTGTGGCTGGGCGAGGCCGTGTCGATGCAGACACTGGCCGGCGGCGTGCTGATTCTGGCGGGTGTGACGCTGGCCGCGCGCTCGCAATAAGGGCTGGGAGCATCCGATGCAGATCGCTGTCGCCATTCCCTGCTTCCGCGTCACCCGCCACGTGCTGGAGGTCATCGCCGCCGTACCCCCCGGTGTGGCGCGCATCTACGCCGTGGACGACGCCTGCCCCGACGGCAGTGGAGCCTTTATTGAGGCCCGCTGCCGCGACCCGCGCGTGCAGGTGCTGCGCCACATGCAAAACCAGGGCGTGGGCGGGGCGGTGCTCACCGCCTACCGCCAGGCGCTGGCCGACGGCATGGACATCGTGGTCAAAATCGACGGCGACGGGCAGATGGACCCGCGGCTGATTCCGCAGTTCGTCGCCCCCATCCTGCAAGGCCGGGCCGACTACACCAAGGGCAACCGTTTCTTCCGCCCGGAATCCGTGCTCGGCATGCCGCCCGTGCGCCTGTTTGGCAACGCGGTGCTGTCGTTCGTGACCAAGCTCAGCTGCGGCTACTGGCCCCTCATGGACCCGACCAACGGCTACACGGCCGTGCACACGCGGGTGCTGCGCGAACTGCCGCTGGACAAGATTGAGCGCCGCTATTTCTTCGAGACGGACATGCTGTTCCGCCTCAACACCGTGCGGGCCGTGGTCAAAGACGTGCCCATGGACGCGGTGTACGCCGACGAGGTGTCGCACCTGAACGTACGCAAGGTGGTGCCCGAGTTCCTGGCCAAGCACTGGTCGCGCTGGTGGCGCCGCTATGCCTACAGCTACCTGGTGCGCGACTTCAACCCGGGCACCGTGTACAGCGTGGCCGGGCTATTGATGCTCTTGTCCGGCCTGATCTTCGGTGTGGCGCACTGGATCGGCAGCGCCCTCAGCGGCCAACCGGCCTCCAGCGGCACGGTGATGCTGGCGGCCCTGCCGGTGCTCATCGGTATCCAGTTCCTGATTGCCTTTCTGCACTACGACGTGGACAGCGTGCCCACCGAACCGCTGAGTACCATCCTGGGACATGAGCCCCCGTTTCACGAACTGCCGGCTGCTGCTGGCCAGCCTGCTGTGGCCCGCCCTGACGCTGGCCGCCCCCGCCCCGAAAGCACCACCGCCGAGCCCGACGACCTCAGCGCCACCCTTCATCGTCGCGCCGACGGTGGAGGGGCTGCTCGCCTGTGAATCGGCCGAGCGCGCGCCCGAAGTCGCCTCGCTGAGCCAGGCGCAGGCCTATTGCCTGCAGCGGCGAGAAAGCGCCGCCCCGGCCCTGCGCCGCCTCCTCGACACCCTGGAGCCCGGCGGGCCCCAGGGCGCGGTGCAGGTGGGCTACACCGTAACCCTGCAACTGCTGGCCCTCTACCACCGCACGCCCAAGGGCTGGGCCATCGACCCCGTACAGCTCGACACCTGGATGCGGCTGATCACCGAAGTGCAGCGCCCCGTGGTGGTGTACCTCTCGGCCGGGCATTTCGACTCCACCGGTCCGCTTACCGAGGAATTGCTGGCCGACCCGCGCAACCTGATGGCGCTGCGCGACGGCCAGCCGCCGCAGCTGGGCTATTTCGGCTACCGGATCGCACCCTACACCCTGCGCACCGACGCCGACATACCGGTCAATCGCTACCGCTATGCCGCTCTGGAGGCCGTGGCCAAGCGCCTGCTGGCACTGCCCGAGGCCACCCGCAAACGCATCGTGGCGGTGACGCTGGCGGGCGAACTGCACCACCTGTTTCCCGACTTTGAAAGCGGCATGGGCCGCCACCAGGACGTGCGCGTGACCGACTACCGACCCGAATCGGTGGCCGACTTCCGCCGCTGGCTGGCGCGCGAGTACGGCAGCGTGGACGCCTATGCCCGCGCGACCGGGTTGCCCTGGCAGAGCTTCGACGAGGTGCCCGCGCCCTCACGCGACATCCGCAAGGAGCCGCTCAAGGGCTTTGCCGAGCATTACGACGCGTATGCCGATGGCACGCTGCCGCTGTCGGGCTGGCTGTGGGACCCGCAAGGCAAGGTACAGCGCCTGCAGCTGCACCTCGATGGCCAGCCCCTGGCCGACGTGCCACGCGGCCTGCACCGGCTGGATGTGTATCGGGCGGTGGACGAGATCCGCAACCCCAACACCGGGTTCCGCTACGACCTCGACTACCGGAACCTGGCCCCGGGACGCCACCGCGCCCAGGTCATCGCGCACACGGCCGAAGGCCTGTTCGAGGTCGCGCAGACCGAATTCGTGGTCATGGAGCGCGACCAGCGCCCGCCGCGTGCGGGCAGTCCGGCCGCCACGTCGGCCAAGCCACTGGCGCGCCTGCGCGGCGTGCGGGCCTGGATGGACCTGCCCCAGCCCCCGCTGGACCTGTACTACAACCCGGTGGCGCGCGACTGGAACCGTTTTCGCAGCCACCAGGCGGCGGCGTTCCTGGCCGAATTCCACCGCCGCGCGCGCGCCGCAGGCCTGCCCGCCGCCTGGTTGTTCTCGCACCAGATCGTGCCGCGCGCCAACGGCACCTGGAACCCGCAGCTGTTTGCCATGGACGACACGCTGCGCGGCGACGCGGCCTGGAACCACGGGCTGAACCTCTACGGCGGCATGACCGACAGCGACTGGGTGCAGGCCTACTTCCAGGCCCAGGGCATCCGCGGCTACGGGGTGCCGGAGTTCCACCCCCAGCAATGGAAAGAGCCCGGCGCGGCCCTGCGCGCACTGCAGCGCCACCAGAAGGCCGGTGCGCGCTTTGTGAGCCCGTACTACTTCACGGTGGTACCCCCGCGCTTCAAGGGCGGGGCCGAGCATGGCGTGAACCGCATGGAGCTCACGCCCACCAACCCCAAGGACGGCTCGGACCAGTTCTACCGCGCCATCGTGGACTTTGCGCGCCAGTAGGGTACAGCGCAGCCGCGCCTTTCGTGGCACACTGCGCGCCGCCCGGCCCGGGCCTGACCGGTCCCTGGCCCTCGCCCTGCACCGCTTCCCCTCATCGCATGCCCTCTGCCCTGCCCCCTGACCGACTCCAACCCTTGGCCCTGGCCCATGCGCTGCGCGGGCGGCGCTGGGTGGGCGTGTTCACCGACATCGACGACACGCTGACGACCGACGGCGCGATCACGCCCGACGCATTGGCCGCGCTGGCCGCCATGCGGAGCGCGGGCCTGCACGTGGTGCCCATCACCGGCCGCCCGGTGGGCTGGAGCGAGCCGTTTGCGCTGCAGTGGCCGGTGGATGCGATCGTGGCAGAAAATGGCTCAACTGCCCTGAAACCCAGCGGCAACAAGCACAAGCCGCTATCAAAACTGTATCAACAGGACTCGGCAACGCGGGCTGTGAACCATGCCCGCATGCAGCAGGTGCTGGCGCACATCGAAGCCACCGTGCCCGGCGCACGGCGCGCCACCGATTCCGCAGGCCGCGAAACCGACATCGCCATTGACCACAGCGAGTTCACCCAGCTGCCGCAGGCCGCCATCGACCAGGCTGTGCGCCTGATGCAGGACGCGGGCATGAACGCCACCGTGAGCAGCATCCACATCAACGGCTGGTACGGCGCGCACAACAAGCTCGAGGGCGCGCGCTGGATTGTGCGCACGCTCTGGGGGCGCGACCTGGACGCCGAGCTGGACGGCTGGGTCTATGTGGGCGATTCGACCAACGACCAGCGCATGTTTGAGCACTTCCCGCACAGCGTGGGCGTGGCCAACATCGCGCGCTTTGTGCCGCAGCTCGCGCACCTTCCGCGCTGGGTCACGCAGGGCGAGCGCGGCGCAGGCTTTGCCGAGTTGGTGCACCACCTGCTCGGCCCATAAGCCACGGCTGCGCGCCGGGCGACGTCACTGCGGCTTGGCCAGGCCCAGCTTCTCGACCAGGGCCTTCTCGCGGTTGAAGGTTTCCTGCGCAAACTTCAGGTACGCGGCCGTGCCCATGTACATGGGCACCATGTCGTAGCGTGCCAGCGCGGTGCGGTAGCTCTCCTGCTCCATGGCCTGCTTGAACGCATCGTGCAGGCGCTTGACGACTTCGGGTGGCGTGCCCTTGGGCGCGCCGATGCCGAACGGCGAGTTCTGCACCAGATCGAGCCCCAATTCCTTGAGCGTGGGCGCGTCGGGGAATTTGGCCAGGCGCTCTGCGCCCCAGGTGTTGAGCACGCGCAGCTTGCCCGCCTCGACCTGCGGCGCAAAACCGGTGGAATCGGCGGCCGCCATGATCTGCCCGCCCAGAATGGCCTGCATCAGATCGGCGCTTCCCTTGTAGGGCACATGCAGCAGCTCCAGGCCCAGTTGCTGGGCGATGAGCTCCATGGTCAGGTGCGGGCTGGTCAGCGTGCCGGTGGAGCCATAGCTGAGCTTGCCCGGGTTGGCCTTGGCCCAGGCCACGAAGTGCGTCCAGGTCTTGAGCGGCGAGTCGGCCGGCACCACGAGGCCGAAGGCATAGCCCGTGACGTTGAGCACGTAGCTGATGTCCTTGATCGGGTCCCAGTTGATCTTGGTGGTGTAGGGCAGTCGGAACACGCCCAGCGGAATCTGCGCCAGCGTGTAGCCATCGGCGGGGGCCGTCTGCAGGGCCTGCGCGGGCAGCGTGCCACCGGCACCCGGTCGGTTTTCCACCACCACGGCCTGGCCCAGAATCTTGCTCGCGTTGTCGGCCAGCGCACGCATGGTGATGTCGGTGGGCCCCCCCGCCGGAAACGCGATCACGAGCTTGATCGGCTTGGCCGGAAACGCCTGGGCCTGGGCGGGCAGGCTGCCGGCAGCCAGCGCGGCCGCGCCCCACTGGATGAGTTGACGACGCTGCATGGTGGGTACTCCTTGGGGAATCACGATGCTTTATTGCACTGCAGGCGGCAGACCCGCGCATGAAGGAAAGCCCTAGCCCGCTGTCGCCAAGGTGCCATGGCCCGCAGGGCGCGCTGGCCTCAGCCAGGCCGCACGGCCTGCCAGAGCGCCGGGCCGCTGAAATCACGCGGCCCGCCGGATTCGGCCGCATGCACCAGCGCGCACAGCCGGGCGTTCACGGGCGCCTCCCGCCCCGCCTGGGCGGCCAGGCGCACCACGGCACCGTTCAGGGCTTCGACCTCGGTCAAACGGCCGGCCTGCAGGTCTTCCCACATGGAGGAGCGGGCCTCCGGGTCCATGCGCAGCATGCGCGCGGCCACGCGGCGAAACAGCGCATCGGGCAGGCGCAGCAGCGTGGGCAGCCAGCGCGGGGCCACTGCCCCCACAGCCGCAGGGGTGATGCCGTGGGCCCGCAGCGCGGCCAGGGCTTCGTCCACCGCTGCGGCCAGCACGCGGCGGTAGGCACGCTGCGACAGTTGGCGCTGCAGCGGCTGGCCCGACAGCGCATTGACCGGGTTGTTGAGGTTGAGCAGCAGCTTGCCCCACTGCACGGCCGGCATGTCGGGCCGCTCCTGCAGCGGCAGGTGGGCGGCGGCAAAGCCTGCGTGCCAGGCGGCCCAGGCCGGGTGGGCCTCGACCATCAGCTCGCCAAAGGTGCCACGGTGCAGGCGGCCATCGGGCGTCTGCACCACGTTGAAGGGCACCATGCCGGCCAGCACCGTGCGCCCCGGCAGCGCCGCGCGCAGGCGCTCGGCATGGCCGATGCCGTTTTGCAGGCTCAGCACCACCGCCCCGGCCGGGGCATGGCGTGCCACGGTGGCCGCGGCCGTGTCGGTGTCGCCGCTTTTGACGGCCACGAGCACGAGCACGGCCTGGGCCAGCGCCGCCGGGTCTTGGGTGTAGCGCACGGCCTCGGCCGGCAGGTGGGTCTGGCGGCCAGCCAGGTCCGACAAACGCAGGCCGTGGCGGGCGATGCGCTCGGCCATGCGCGCACGGCCCACGAGCACCACGGGCACGCCCGCCGCCTGCAACGCGCCGCCGACGTAAGCCCCGATGGAGCCTGCGCCCAGCACCACCACCGTGCCCGGCACGGCCTGAATGACCGCCTGGGGGGCGGCAGTGGCGGCTGCGCTCATGTCTTGTAGCTGCCGTCCACGCGGTCAAGCTTGCGGATCAGCGCGGGCCATGCAAACTGCCCGCCCATGCCGCCGGTCTGCACCTGCATGGCGCGCGCGGTGCCAGCGATGATGGCCGGGTCCACCTGCACCAGTTCGCCGCCGGCCTGCGCGGCCACCTGGATCTGGCACGCGCTTTCAAACACGTACATCGACAGGAATGCGTCGGCAATGGTGCGGCCCACTGTGAGCAGGCCATGGTTGCGCAGGCACAGGAAGTTGGCCTGCCCCAGATCGGCCTGCAGGCGCGGCTTTTCTTCGGGGCGGAAGGCCACGCCTTCGTAGTCGTGATAGGCCAGCGACGCCAGCACGAAAGTGCTTTGCTGCGAAATGGGCAGCACACCGCAACGCTGCGCGGCCACGGCCACGCCCGCGCGGGTGTGGGTGTGCAGCACGCAGGTCACGTCGGGGCGCACCTCGTGCACCGCGCTGTGGATGGTGAAGCCTGCGGGGTTCACCGGGAAGGGGCTGTCGTGCAGCTTCTGGCAGTCCTGGTCCACCTTCACCAGCGACGAGGCGGTGATCTCGTCGAACATGAGCCCGTAGGGGTTGATGAGGAAGTGGTGCTCGGGCCCGGGCACGCGCGCGCTGATGTGGGTGAAGACCAGATCGCTCCAGCCGTACAGCGCCACAAGGCGGTAGCAGGCCGCGAGGTCCACGCGCAGTTGCCATTCTTCGGGCGAGACCTGGCCTTGCAGGGAGGGGATGTGCATGTGTTGTCTCCTGGCCGCGCGGCGGCGGAGCACAAGAAAAGATGCGCCGGGCGGTGGTTGCCCACTCTAGCGGGATCGCGGCCTGTGTCCGTCGTGCAGGTGACATTGGCGCTGCGGGCCACACCCGGCGGCCGCCACGGCACACCGCGTCTCAAGGCTGGCCATGCGGGGGCTGGCCCCCGGGCGTACCGGGCGCGGCCTCCAGGTCGGCGTCACAGCCGGTGCCAGCCGCAATCCAGCGGCGCGCAAGCCGCACCACGGTGCGCTGCGCCCAGGCGGCGCGCAGGCCGGTCACGCCGCCCGGGTCGATGAGCAAACCGCAGGCATAGCGCTGGGCATCGGCCTGCCAGCGCAGCGCCACGCAGGCCCCCTGGCGGCGGCGCGACAGCAGCATGCCCACCGGACAGGGCTCGGCCAGGCAGCACAGGCCGCAGCCATTGCAGGGCGCGCCCACGGGCGGCTTGGGTGGCGCTGCCGGCTGCAGCCAGGCGACCACCCGGCCGGGTGCTGCGGCGGTGTCGGGGGGCGGGGCGGAATCCGGGGGCATGGGCGGGAGGGCACGCGGGTGGCTGCATGGTACGGGGCCCGAACGCGCCCCGCCCAGAGCGGCGGCCGGGTCAGCCCCGCGCGAGCACCGGCGCCAGCGCCCGGCCCGTGTGCGTGCCCTGCGCCACCACGGCTTCGGGCGTGTCGGCGGCCACGATGCGGCCGCCACCCTCCCCGCCTTCAGGGCCCAGGTCGATGATCCAGTCGGCCTCAGCGATCACGTCCAGGTCGTGCTCGATCACCACCACGCTGTGGCCGCCGTCCACCAGGCGGTGCAGCACGCGGATGAGCTTGTCCACATCGGCCATGTGCAGACCGACGGTGGGCTCGTCCAGCACGTAGAGCGTGTGCGGCGCTTTTTGCCCGCGGCGGCCCACCTCGTCGCGCACCTTGGTCAGCTCGGTCACGAGCTTGATGCGCTGCGCCTCGCCACCACTCAAGGTCGGCGAGGGCTGGCCCAGGGTGAGGTAGCCCAGGCCCACGTCCTTCAAAAGCTGCAGCGGGTGCGCGATGCTGGGCATGCTGGCGAAGAACTCCACCGCCTCGTCCACCTCCATGCGCAGCACGTCGCCAATGCTCTTGCCGCGCCAGGACACGGCCAAGGTCTCGGGATTGAAGCGCGCGCCATGGCAGGCCTCGCAGGGCACCTTCACGTCGGGCAAGAAGCTCATCTCGATGGTGCGCACGCCCGCCCCTTCGCACACCGGGCAGCGGCCTTCGCCGGTGTTG
This sequence comes from Acidovorax lacteus, assembly GCF_039540375.1. Classification (NCBI taxonomy): domain Bacteria; kingdom Pseudomonadati; phylum Pseudomonadota; class Betaproteobacteria; order Burkholderiales; family Comamonadaceae; genus Acidovorax; species Acidovorax lacteus. The sequence continues at coordinate 44,822 of NZ_BAABEX010000010.1, read as the reverse complement.
AAGGAAAAGCGCCCGGCCGCATAGCCGCGCGCCTTGGCCTCCAGGGTTTCGGCAAACAGCTTGCGGATGGTGTCCCAGAAGCCGATGTAGGTGGCCGGGCAGCTGCGCGGCGTTTTGCCGATCGGGGTCTGGTCCACTTCGAGCACGCGGTCGATGGTCTCGAACCCGGCCAGGCCGGTGCAGCCCATGAGCGCTGGGGCCTTGCCCGCGTCCATCGCGTCGCGCCCGGCCTTGGTGGCGCGCTGCTGCACCCAGGCGGCCACGTTGGCCAGCAGCACGTCGCGCGCCAGGGTCGATTTGCCCGAGCCGCTCACGCCTGTGACGGCCACCAGGCGCTTGAGCGGCACGCGCACCGTGACCTGCTGCAGGTTGTGCAGGTGCGCGCCCTGCACCGTGAGCCAGCGCAGCGGCTCTGGCTCTTTTGCGTCTTTAGTGCCATTTGTACCGCTCGTGCTTATCTGCGCTGCATCTCGCGCTATGGATTCAGGAGCAATCACCGCGCGGCGTGGCTGCAGCGGGTGGCGCATGGCGTGCCGCAGGTAGCGGCCGGTCTGCGAGTCTTCGGCGGCCTGCACGTCGGCCACGCTGCCCTGCGCCACCAGCCGCCCGCCGCGCTTGCCCGCGCTCGGGCCGATGTCGATGATGTGGTCGGCGCGGCGGATGGTGTCTTCGTCGTGCTCCACCACCACCAGCGTGTTGCCTTTGTCGCCCAGCTTGTGCAGCGCGTTCAGCAGGATCTGGTTGTCGCGCGCATGCAGGCCGATGGTGGGCTCGTCGAGCACGTAGCACACGCCCTGCAGGTTGCTGCCCAGCTGCGCGGCCAGGCGGATGCGCTGCGCCTCGCCGCCGCTGAGCGTGGGCGCGCCACGGTCGAGCGTGAGGTAGCCCAGGCCCACTTCTTCGAGGAATTCGAGCCGCCCCTGGATCTCGGGCAGCAGGTCGCGCGCAATGTCGGCCTCGCGCGCCGTCAGGCCGCCCTGGGCGCGGAGGTTCTGCACCCAGCGGCGCACGTCGCTCACGCTCAGGCGGGCGATGTCGGCAATGCCCACGCCCGCAAAGCGCACGGCCCGGGCTGTGGCATTGAGCCGCGTGCCGCCGCAGGTGCGGCAGGGCTGGTCGGCCACGTCGTCCACCTCGGGCTCGGCAAAGGTTTGCTCACGGCCCTTGTCCTTGTCGGACGGCAGCGAATCGTCGAGCAGTTTGCGCTGCTCGCGCGTGAGCTGCACGCCCGTGCCCACGCAGTCGGGGCACCAGCCGTGCTTGCTGTTGTAGCTGAACAGGCGCGGGTCCAGCTCGGCATAGCTGGTGGCACACACCGGGCAGGCGCGCTGGGTCGAATACACCTGCAGCGTGCCGATGCCCGCGGTGGAGGCACCGGCCTGCAGCGCCTCGGCCAGGCCATCCAGGCCGCTGAGCACATGCAGCACGCCCTTGCCGTGGCCCAATGCCTCGGCCAGCTTGGCGCGCAGCAGGCCTTCGTCTTCGGGCACCACGCGCAGGCTGGCCACGGGCAGCTCGATGGTGTGCTCCTTGAAGCGGTCGATGCGCGGGAACCCGGTGGTCGGCAGGAATTCGCCGTCCACCCGCAGGTGCGTGAAGCCGCGCGGCCGCGCCCAGTCGGCCAGCTCGGTGTACACGCCCTTGCGGTTGAGCACCAGCGGGGCCAGCAGGCCAATCGTCTGCCCGCGAAACTGCGTGAGCAACTGCGCGGCGATGCTCTCGGCCGTCTGCGGCTGCACGGCCGCGCCGTCGTGCACGCAGTGCTGAACGCCCAGCTTGACGTACAGCAGCCGCAGGAAGTGCCAGACCTCGGTGGTCGTGCCCACCGTGCTCTTGCGCCCGCCGCGCGAGAGGCGCTGCTCGATCGCCACCGTGGGCGGAATGCCGTACACCGCGTCCACCTCGGGCCGCCCGGCAGGCTGCACGATGCTGCGCGCGTAGGCGTTGAGGCTTTCCAGGTAGCGGCGCTGACCCTCGTTGAACAGGATGTCGAAGGCCAGCGTGGACTTGCCCGAGCCGCTCACGCCCGTGATCACGTTGAAGCGGCCGCGCGGAATCTGCACGTCCAGCCCGCGCAGGTTGTGTTCGCGGGCGTTGACGATCTCGATGGCCCCGTGGGCACCATGCACCAAATCGGCAGTTTGTGCTTGTCCACGCTGGCTCTCCCGCTCCTTTTTTCGGAGCACAGCCTGCTGCTCGTGCACGCTGTGCCCGCCTTCGCCCAGGGCCAGGTCGTACTCGCGCAGCGCGCGCCCGGTGTGCGACGTGGGGTGCTGGCGCACGTCTTCGGGCGTGCCTTCGGCCACCACCCGCCCGCCCCCATCGCCGCCCTCGGGGCCCAGGTCGATCAGCCAGTCGCTGGCGCGGATCACGTCAAGGTTGTGCTCGATCACGACCAGCGAATGCCCCGCGTCCACCAGCTTGCGCAGCGCGCGCATGAGCTTGGCAATGTCGTCAAAGTGCAGGCCGGTGGTGGGCTCGTCGAACAGGAACAGCGTGCCCTTGCGCGCCACGGGCTGGCGGCTGCTTGCGCCGCCCTTGGCGGCCTCGGCCAGAAAGCCCGCGAGCTTGAGGCGCTGCGCCTCGCCGCCACTCAGCGTGGGGACGGGCTGGCCCAGGGTCACGTAGTCCAGGCCCACGTCCACGATGGGCTGCAGCGCGCGCAGCACCTCGCGGTCCTGCGCGAAGCGGGCCACGGCCTCGGCCACCGTGAGGCCCAGCACGTCGGCCACGTTCATCAGCACGCCGCCGCGCTCGATGCGCACTTCCAGGATTTCGGCGCGGTAGCGCTGGCCGTCGCAGTCGGGGCAGCGCAGGTACACGTCGCTCAAGAATTGCATCTCCACATGCTCGAAGCCCGAGCCGCCGCAGGTGGGGCAGCGCCCGTCGCCGCTGTTGAAGCTGAACTTGGCCGCGGTGTAGCCACGCTCGCGCGACAGCGGCGCCACGGCAAACAGCTCGCGGATCGCGTCCCACGCGCCCACATAGCTCACGGGGTTGGAGCGCGCGGTCTTGCCAATCGGCGTCTGGTCCACGAACACCACGTCGGCCAGATGGTCGGCACCCAGCAGGCGGTCGTGTGCGCCCGGGGTTTCGGTGGCCTTGCCAAAGTGGCGCAGCAGCGCCGGGGCCAGCACGTCCTGCACCAGGGTGGATTTGCCCGAGCCACTCACGCCGGTCACCGTGACCAGGCGCTGCAGCGGAAACTCGACCGACACGTTCTGCAGGTTGTGCTCGCGCGCGCCTTCGAGGATGAGGCGCGGCGTGGCCGCCGTCACCATGCGCTTGAAGCCGAAGCCCACCTGCTTGCGCCCGCCCAGGTAGGCGCCGGTCAGCGTGTCGGCCTGGCGCAACGCGCCCGTGGGGCCGTCGAACACGATCTGCCCCCCCTGGCGGCCCGGCCCCGGGCCCATGTCGATGATGCGGTCGGCCGCCAGCATCACGGCCGGGTCGTGCTCCACCACCACCAGGGTGTTGCCCGCGTCGCGCAGGCGCAGCATGGCCTCGGTGATGCGGTGCATGTCGCGCGGGTGCAGGCCGATGCTGGGTTCGTCGAGCACGAACAGCGTGTTGACCAGGCTGGTGCCCAGGGCCGTGGTGAGGTTGATGCGCTGCACCTCGCCGCCGCTCAAGGTGCGGCTTTGCCGGTCGAGCGTGAGGTAACCGATGCCCACGTCGCACAGGTAACGGATGCGCGTGGTGATTTCCTCGTGCAGCAGGCGCAGGGCCTGCGCCTCGCCGCTGCCGCCAGCCGCATCCTGCGCGGGCGGCGCCATGTGGTCGAAAAAGCGGCGCAGCCGATCGAGCGGCAGGAGCATCAAATCGTGCAGGCACAGGCCGGGCAGGCGTTCAAGCACCTCGCGCCCGAAGCCCACGCCCTGGGGCAGAAAGCGCTCGGCGGGCGGGAGCACGGCGTCGGCCGCCTCGCGCGTGCCGATGCGCCACAGCAGGCTTTCCGTCTTGAGCCGCGCGCCCGCGCAGGCCGGGCAGCGGGTGTAGCTGCGGTACTTGGACAGCAGCACCCGGATGTGCATCTTGTAGGCCTTGCTCTCCAGGTACTCAAAAAAGCGCGCAATGCCGTACCACTGCTGGTTCCATTTGCCATTCCAGTGCGGCGAACCGTGCAGCACCCAGTGCTGCTGCTCGGGCGTGAGCTTGGCCCAGGGCGTGTCGCGCGGAATGCCCGCGGCCTCGGCGTGGCGCATGAGGTCGTCCTGCGCCTCCTGCCAGGCGGGCGTCTGGATGGGCTTGATCGCGCCTGCGCGCAGCGTGAGCTTGTCGTTCGGGATCACCAGCCCCCAGTCCACCCCGATCACGCGGCCAAAGCCGCGGCAGCTCTCGCAGGCCCCTACGGCCGAGTTGAACGAGAACATCGAGGGCAGCGGCTCGCTGTAGCGCAGGTCGCTCTCGGGGCAGTGCAGCCCGGTGGAAAAGCGCCACACCTCGGGCTGTGTGCCCTCGGGCGCGTCGGCGTCGGGCAGCCGGTACACCTGCAGCCGGCCCGCGCCGCGCGCGAGCGCCACCTCGATCGCCTCGATGACGCGCGCACGCTCGGCCCCCCCCATGCGGAAGCGGTCGGCCACCACGTCCAGCACCTTGCGGGGGCCCGTGGGCGTGGCCACCTCGCGCTCGGCCTGCACGCGCGTGAAGCCGCTGGCCGACAGCCACTGCTGCACCTCGTCGGCCGTGGTGTGGGCGGGCAGCTCGACCGCGAAGGTGAGCACCAGACGCGGGTCGCCCTGGGTGGCGGCGCGCTCGGCCAGCGTGGCGCAGATCGTGTCGGGCGTGTCGTGCCGCACGGGCAGGCCCGTCTGCCGGTCAAACAGCTGGGCCGCACGCGCAAACCAGAGCTTGAGGTGGTCGTTGAGCTCGGTCATCGTGCCCACGGTGGAGCGGCTCGAGCGCACCGGGTTGGTCTGGTCGATGGCGATGGCCGGTGGCACGCCCTCGACGCGGTCGACCGCGGGCTTGTCCATGCGGTCGAGAAACTGCCGCGCATAGGCGCTGAAGGTCTCCACATAGCGGCGCTGGCCTTCGGCGTACAGCGTGTCGAACACCAGGCTGGACTTGCCCGAACCGCTGGGGCCGGTGACCACGGTCAACTCGCCCGTGTGCAGGTCCAGGTCCAGGTTGCGGAGGTTGTGCTGGCGCGCGCCGCGGATGCGGATCAGTCCCTGGGTCATGTGACGGTCTTTCGGCAGTGAGGCCAAAGATTCTAGGCAGCGCTTTGCAGCAGCGCCGCGCAGGGGGTTTTGCCGCCCGGCCTGTCTGCAGGCCCCAGAGCGCGTGCGACAGTCCACAATGGCGTGGTCACAGAACGGTGGCTAGACTTCGCCATCCACTACGAGGCAGGAGAGACGAACATGACACACGCATGGAACCGCTGGCGCCGCGCTGCCGCCCTGGCCGCCGCGGTCTGGGGCATGGCCCTGGCGGGCAACGCGCAGGCCCAGATTCTGGTCGGCCAGACGGCTGGCTTTTCGGGCCAGGTGGCGGCCGGGGTGCGCGAAACCACCGACGGCGCGCTGATGTTCATCGAGGCAGTCAACGCCAAAGGCGGCGTGAATGGCCAGAAGATCGAACTGGTATCGCTGGACGACAAGTTCGATCCGAAGCTCGCAGCCGAGAACGCGCGCAAGCTCATCGAAGAACAGGGTGTCGTGGCCATGTTCCTCACGCGCGGAACGCCCCACACCGAGGCCATCATCCCGCTGCTCGACAAGCACGGCGTCGCGCTGGTGGCTCCGTCCACTGGGGCCATGGTGCTGCACCGGCCGGTGCAAAAGTACATCTTCAACGTGCGTGCCACCTACCAGCGCGAAGCCGAGAAGGCCATGACCCATCTGGCCTCCATGGGCGTGACGCGCATCGCGCTGGTGTCGGCCAACGACAGCTTTGGCGACGACGGCATCGCCGGAGCCCTCAAGGGCCTGACGGCCAGCAAGCTGCAGCCTGTGGTGCAGGAGAAGTTCGACCGCGCCAAGCCCGACTTTGCGCCCATCGTGGCCAAGGTGGCCAAGGCCGAGGCCCAGGCGGTGCTGCTGGTCGCCTCGGGCACCGCAGTGGTCGAGGCCACCACCGCACTGCGCCAGGCAGGATCCACAGCACAGATCGTGACCCTGTCCAACAACGCATCCAGCGGCTTCATCAAGAGCCTGGGGGCCAACGGCCGCGGCGTGATCGTGACGCAGGTGTTCCCGAACGAGCGGGCGCTCACGTTTCCGTTGGTCAAAGAGGCACAGGATCTGGCGCGCGCCAAGGGCCTCGGGGAGGTCAGCCCGGCCATGCTCGAAGGCTTTGCCGGAGCCAAGGTGCTTGTGGAAGCCCTGCGCCGCGCAGGCCCCAAGCCCACGCGCGACAAGGTGCACGCCGCGCTGGAAGGCATCCGCAAGTTCGACATCGGCGGCCTGGAAGTGAACTTCTCGCCCGAGGACCACACGGGCCTGGACTTCGCAGACCTGTCCATCATCGGCACCGACGGGAAGTTCCGCCGCTAGGGCCACCCGCGCCGGGCATGGCCCGGAACGTCGGCCGCGCACAGGGCTCCTTCGGGAGCCTTTTTTTGCAGGTGCACCCAGCCGGTGGGCAAGCGCCCCCTTCGCGCGGCCGTGCCCGGCAGGCTGCGCGGGCGCTGGCCCGGCTCGCCTGTGATGGCGGGCTGAAGGAAGCATCACGGCCACGCCGCGCGCGCGCTGGTCGCCCCGGCAAGGCTGCGCCCAGCAAAAAGCCGCCCGAAGGCGGCTGGTGTGGCGCTGGCGTGCAAGGCCTGCTCTGCCCGGTGCCACCGCGCCAGGCCTCGGCAAGCCCGGTCGGCAGCGCCGGTGCGCAGCCTTGGACTGCCGTTACTTGGACGCGGCCGAAGCCGGTGCGTCTGCGGCAGGTGCTGCAGCCGGGGCAGCAGCCGCAGCCGGAGCCGCTTCGCTGGCCGCCGGTGCGGCCGCAGGAGCGGGTGCCGCGGCGGCCGGTGCCGACGCTGCGGGCTCGCTGTGGGACGGCTCCGAACCATGCTTCTCACCTCCCATGTCGAGCGAGTTGCCGCCCTTCATGATCACGAACAGCGACAAGGCTGCAAACAAGATAAATCCAACAATCAGCTTCCACATGATTCTTCGTCTCCCAGGGGATTCAAGGTTGAAGGGCTTCGCAGGCCTGTGCAGCGCCGCGAAGCCCCGGCAGATGCCGCGTCCGGCCGCCCCCCGAGGGCGCAGCCGGTGCGGCGGTGCTCAGTCGTTGGCGTAGATGTCCACGTCCTTGGTTTCACGCACGAACAGCAGGCCGATCACGAAGGTCACGGCAGCGATGACGATCGGATACCAGAGGCCGTAGTACATGTTGCCGTTCTGCGCGACCATGGCGAAGGCAATGGTCGGCATCAGGCCACCGAACCAGCCGTTGCCGATGTGATACGGCAGCGACATGGAGGTGTAGCGGATGCGGGTCGGGAACAGTTCCACCAGCATGGCGGCGATCGGGCCGTACACCATGGTCACGTAGATCACCAGCACCGACAGGATCAGCACGATGGTGACCTTGTCGATCTTGGCCGGGTCGGCCTTGGCAGGGTAGCCAGCGGCCTTCAGGGCTTCCGTCACTTCCTTCTTGAAGGCGGCGATGGCGGCGGTGCTTTCAGGCGTGAACTTGGAGTTCTGCACGGTGGCGACCGGGGCGGTGATGACCTTCTCGCCGATCTTCACGGTGGCAGGACCTGCGGCGGAAGCCGTGGCGTTCTCGTAGCTCACCGAGTTTTGGGCCAGGAAGCGCTTGGCGATGTCGCAGGACTTCGTGAAGTCGATCTCGCGGGCCACGGGGTTGCCCTGGAACGAGCAGTCACCGGCGGCGGCTGTCACCACGATCTGGTTCTTGGCCTGTGCGGCGGCCAGGTCAGGGTTGGCGGCCTTGGTCAGCGCGCCGAACAGCGGGAAGTACGTGAGGGCTGCCAGGGCCATGCCGGCCAGGATGATGGGCTTGCGGCCGATCTTGTCCGACAGGGCACCGAAGATCACGAAGAAGGGCGTGCCAATGATCAGCGAGGCGGCCACCAGGATGTTGGCCGTGGCACCGTCCACCTTGAGCACCGAGGTCAGGAAGAACAGCGCATAGAACTGGCCCGAGTACCAGACCACCGCCTGACCAGCCACCAGGCCGAACAGGGCCAGCAGCACGATCTTGAGGTTCTTCCACTGGCCGAAGGACTCGGACAGCGGGGCCTTGGAGGTCTTGCCCTCGGCCTTCATCTTCTGGAAGGCGGGCGATTCGTTCATCGACAGGCGGATGTAGACCGAAATGCCCAGCATCACGATGGAGACGATGAACGGAATGCGCCAGCCCCAATCGGCGAACGCGGCCTCGCCCACGATGGTGCGGGTGCTCAGGATCACGATCAGCGACAGGAACAGACCCAGGGTGGCGGTGGTCTGAATCCATGCCGTGTAGGCACCGCGGCGGCCGTTGGGCGCGTGCTCGGCCACATAGGTGGCGGCACCGCCGTACTCACCGCCCAGGGCCAGACCCTGCAGCATGCGCAACACGATCAGGATGATGGGCGCGGCCACGCCGATGGTGGCGTAGGTGGGCAAGATGCCCACGATGAAGGTCGAGACACCCATCAGCAGGATGGTGACCAGGAAGGTGTACTTGCGACCGATCATGTCGCCCAGGCGGCCGAACACCAGCGCACCGAACGGACGCACGATGAAGCCCGCCGCAAAGGCCAGCAGCGCGAAGATGAACGCGGACGTCGGATCCAAGCCTGCGAAGAACTGCTTGGCGATGATCGCGGCAAGCGAACCGTAGAGGTAGAAGTCGTACCACTCGAATACGGTTCCCAGCGAGGAGGCGAAGATGACCTTCTTCTCCTCATTCGTCATGGGCCGGGGTGCGACCCCTGATGCGGTTTTGGTGGCCATGAGGTTTGTCTCCAGTAAGTTATCAGACCGCTAGGCGGGCTGAGGCCATTCTTGGAGATCGCACTGACCACGCTCTGACGCGAAACCAACACGGGCTTGCGCCAAACTGACCGCTGCCTGACGGTTTCAGTGCAAACCCGCAGAGCGGGTTCCGGCATGCAAAAAAAGCTCAGCCGCGCGCGGGTAAACCCGAAGGCAGCGCGCTGACGGCATTCCAGTCCGGTCCGGCAAACCAGGCGTCGCCGTCGAGGTATGCGCGCAACATCGGCAGGCTGTCGAGGCCCCAGAACAGCTTGCCGTCCACCTCGAACATCGGCACCCCGAACACGCCTTTGGCCTGGGCGGCCTCGGTGTTGGCGCGCAGCAGCGCCTTGGGGGCATCAGACTGCGCGTCCTGCCCTGGCCGCAACTGGGCGACCAGCTCGGACTGCAGGGTCTGCAGGCGTACAGGGTCCAGCGCGTCGGCCCCGCCTTGCCACACGTGGCGCAACAGGGCGCCAGCCACAAAGCGGTTGATGCTGCCGTCGTCGCTGCAGGCCAGCGCCAGGCGCAGCAGCGGCACCGGGTTGAACGGGTGGCGCGCAGGCATTTGTAGCGGCGTGCCCTGGGCATGGCCCAGCCAGGTGACGTGGCGGTAGGTCCAGTCGCGCTTGGGCGCGATGCCCGCCGGGCCGGGGTTGGCATGCTGCTGCAGCAGCGCGCCCAGCAGCACGGGCCGGTATTCCAGGCTGTAGCTCAGGCCTTCCAGCACCTGGGGCAGGCGCTCGTGGGCCAGCCAGGCGTAGGGTGAAACGCAATCCAGGTAGAACGTGATGTGCTTCATGGCCATGCGCCTTGGAGTGCTAAGAGTGCTCGGTGGTGGCCTGCGCCTGCAGCGCGGGCGGCAGAGGCAGCCCGGCCCGGCGCAGCGCCTGGGCCCAGATAGTGCGGCGCGTGGCCGCGTCGGCGCGCGACCAGACCCGGATGTCGTCCAGGGTGCGGAAGCAGCCTTCGCAGTGGCTGCGGTCGGGGGTCATGCGGCACACCGACACGCAGGGCGAGGGCACGTCGCCTTGCGCCTGGGCATCAAACAGGCCGCTCGTGCTTATTTGTGAAGCACGATCAGCTAGCATTTTGATAGCAACGCTCATGCAGCCTCCGCCGACGCAGGCGCAACGGGCTGCACCACGTCCACCACCGGCGCGCCGGTCAGGTGTTCCAGGTCCTGGGGGCGCAGCGGAAACACCGCATGCGGATGCCCGGCCGCAGCCCAGATGGTCTCGAAGCGCATCAGTTCGCGGTCGATCAGGGTGACCGGGGGGCTCGCATGACCCACGGGCGACACGCCGCCAATCGAAAAGCCGGTGCGCGACTTCACAAAGTCGGCATCGGCGCGGCCGATCTTGCCCACCTGCGCCTCGACCTTCTTTTCATCGACCCGCCGGTCGCCCGAGGTGACCACCAACACGGCCACGTCGTCGGCCTTGCGGCGAAAGATGATGCTCTTGGCCACCTGGCCCACCAGAATGCCCAGCGCATCGGCGGCCTGCTGCGCGGTGCGGGCCGCATCGTCGAGCATGCGCGGCGCATGCGGGTGTCCCAGGCGCTGCAATTCGGCCGCAACGCGTGCCACGCCGTCGGGCAAAGGAGGTGTGTTCATAGGCAGTGCGAAGCAATGTGGCGGCGGCTGTCGCAATCCGTCGCTACAGTGGAGGCTGTTGTTCCGACGATTGTCCATGAAGCTGTTGCGCGCCGCGTTGCTCCTGTGTTTTGTCCTCCTGTGGACCCTGGTGTCCGCCGCACCCGCGGTGCCTCTGGCATCGTTGCCGCAGGGCCAGGGTGTCTCACTGAGTGAACGGGGCGCCCTACAGTGGATTCCCAACGCCGACGAGCATCTGGGCCTGGACGACGTGCGCAGCGGTGACGCCGCCGGGCGCTTCGTACCCGCGCCGCATCCGCCGCGAGCCCAGAGCACCACGCACCCGCACTGGTTCAAGATCGAACTTCTTCAGCCTCCGGGGCCTGGCGACTGGGTCCTGGCTGCGCACACCACGGCGCTGCAGGACGTGCGCTTCTATGGACCCTTCGATGCGCAAGGCCGGGCACTGGCACCACCGGTGCACACCGGGCTCTCCCAGCCGTTTGACACCCGCCCACTGGGCAGCGAGCGCTACATCATGCGGCTGCAGTTGCCCGAGCCTGGCACCTACACCGTGTACGTGCGCCTGCTCGGAGGAACCGCCTCGCAGATGAACCTGGACGTGTGGGAGGTCACCGACTACCTGCAGTGGCGCCAGCACAAGCGCCTGTTCGACGGCATCTGCTACGGCATCCTGCTGGCCTTGCTGAGCTACAACCTGGCACTGGCCAGCATCTTCCGCGACCGCACATTCCTGTTTTATGTGGGCCAGTGCGCCTTCGCACTGCTGAGCGTGGCCAGCTTCAACGGCCACGCGGGGCACTACCTGTGGGGCGACTGGCCTTGGTGGCAAGGACGGGCCAACGTGGTGCTGCCCAGCCTGTGGATGGGTTTTGCCCTGCTGTTCACGCGCAGCTTTCTGGACACCCGTGCCCGGCGCTGGCTCGACCGGCCACTGCTGGCCGCCGGGGCTCTCATGGCACTGTCGGCGGTGATGGGACTGTCAGGCCATCTGGTGCTGGCACAGCGGCTGAACGAGGCGGTGGCCTTTGGAGGCACGCTGCTGGCCGTGGTGGCGGGTGTCGTGCGCCTGCGCGACGGTATGGAAGCCGCACGCTGGTACCTTGCGGGCCAGGGCATGCTGTTCGTCTCGGTCGTGGGCCTCGTGCTGGTCAACTGGAAAGTGATTGACGTGCCCTTCCTGCCCTCCAACGGCCTGCAGGCTGGCGTGGCGGCAGAAATGGTGGTGTTCGCGATTGCGCTGAGCAGCCGCATCAGCCGCATGCAGGCCAGCCAGATAGCACTGCGCATGGAGGCCGCCCACCTGGCCGAGGCTGCCGCCACCGACCCGCTGACCGCGCTGCCCAACCGCGCCGGTCTGGCCCAGGGCGCGGCCCATGTGCTGGGCGCAGGCGAATCGCCGGCCCTGTTGCTGCTCGACCTGGACCGCTTCAAACCCATCAACGACCAGCACGGACACGACGCAGGCGACGCCGTGCTGCGCACCCTGGCCCAGCGCCTGCGGGCGCAGGTGCGCGCGGGCGACCTGGCGGCGCGGCTGGGCGGAGACGAGTTCGTTGTGCTGCTGCCTGGCCCCCTGCCCGAGGAGCGACTGCAGGCCCTGGTGCAAGACCTGGAGCGGGCGCTGCAACAACCCGTGGCGTTCCAAGGGCTGATGCTGGCGGTGGGGGTCAGCATCGGCGTGGCTCGCAGCCCGCGCGATGGCACCACACTGCCCGAGCTGATCCGCCATGCCGACGCGGCCATGTACCGCGTGAAGCAGGCACGCAAGGCCGCAAGCGCTGCGACCTGAGCGCTGTGCTGCGGCCCCTCAGCCCGCGCGGCGCGCCAGCAGTGCCCGGGCCACACGCGACTGCGTGGGCCGACCCAGTTGCTCGCTGATGAACACCCCGGCGTCGATCAGCGCATCAAGGTCGATGCCCGTGTCGATGCCCATGCCCCGCAGCAGGTACACCACATCTTCCGTGGCCACATTGCCGGTGGCGCCCTTGGCGTACGGACAGCCGCCCAGACCCGCCACCGACGACTGGAAGTTCCACACCCCCATCTGCAGCGCGGACAGCGTGTTGGACAGCGCCTGGCCATAGGTGTCGTGGAAGTGGCCCGACACGTGGTCGAGGTCGAAATGCGCGAGGGTCGCCTCGAACGCGCGCTGCACCTGGCGCGGCGTGCCCACGCCAATGGTGTCGGCCACGTCCACGCGCTGCACGCCGATCTGCTTCATCAGACCCGCCAGGTAGCCCACGCGCTCGGGGGCAATGTCGCCCTCGTAAGGACAGCCCACGGTGCAGCTCATCGCACCGCGCACCTCGATGCCTGCAGCCCGCGCGGCCTCGACCACCGGCGCAAAGCGCTCGATGCTCTCGGCAATGCTGCAGTTGATGTTTTTCTGGCTGAACGCCTCGCTGGCGGCGCCGAACACCACGATCTCGTCCGGCCGCGTGGGCACGGCCGCCTCGAACCCCTTGAGGTTGGGCGTGAGCACCGAGTAGCGCACGCCCGGCTGGCGGGCGATGCCGGCCATCACCTCGGCGTTGTCGGCCATTTGCGGCACCCACTTGGGGCTCACGAAACTGGTCACCTCGATCTCGGTGAGCCCCGCCGCCTGCAGGCGGTGCACCAGCGCCACCTTGACGGCGGCAGGCACGGGGGTTTTCTCGTTCTGCAGCCCGTCACGCGGGCCGACGTCGATGAGCTGGACGCGGGAAGGAAGGGTCATGCTGAAGGGCTCCGGATCGCAACGGTAGAGAGACAAAACAGGGAACCGATCCGGCTCAGGCCTGGGCCATGAACCGAAGTCGAGGACAGGCTTTCGGCAACGACGCTGCAGCGGGCACAGGCCAGGGACCGGCGCAGCACAGCCCGCCCGCGGGCCGCGCGAGCGGCGCCTGGCGCGGCAGCGGACGCATGGAATCAGTAGCCGCGCTGGACATCCACCACCCCGGCAATTGGCTCACCCTGCTGGAGCGCGCGGATCTTGCGCGCAATCTGGGCAATGCTCTCGTCGCGCAGCGTGCGCGCCGAGGTGTGCGGCGTGACAGTGATGCGCGGGTGGTGCCAGAACGGATGGCCCGAAGCCAGCGGCTCGGTGCGGAACACGTCGAGCGTCGCGCCCGCCAGGTGGCCGTTGTCGAGCAGGGCCAGCAGGTCTTCGTCCACCAGGTGCGCGCCGCGTGCCACATTGACCACATAGCCACCGGGCTGCAGTTGCGACAGCGTCTGGTGGTTGAGCAGGTCGCGGGTCTCGGGCGTCAGAGGCAGCAGGTTCACCAGCACGCGGCTTGCGGCCAGAAATGCAGGCAGCCCCTGCGGTCCGTGGTAGCAGCGCACGCCTGGCACCTCACGCGGGCCACGGCTCCAGCCGTGCACCGGAAACTCGAACTGCGCCAGAGCCTGGGCCACCCGCTGGCCCAGCACGCCCAAGCCCAGCACCCCCACCGGAAAGTCCTGCCGCAGGCGCGGTTTGCGAAACGCCCATTGCGCCTGCGCCGCAGCCTCGTCGTATCGGTCGAACTCGCGGAAGTGCCGGATCACCGCATGGCACACGTACTCGGCCATCTGCACGGCCATGCCCGCGTCGTCGAGCCGCACCACCGCCACACCCGGCGGTAACCGCAGCTTGAGCAGCGCATCCACGCCCGCGCCAATGTTGAACAGCGCCCGCAGGCCCGGCTGTTCGTCCAGAAACTGCTGGGGCGGAGCCCAGACCACGGCAAAGTCGGCAGGCGGTGCGCCAGGCGCCCAGACGCGGATATCAGCCCCCGGCAGGGCGGCCGCCAGGCCCTCCAGCCAGGGCTCGGGTTTGGTATCGGTGCAGCAGAACAGGATTTTCATGGCAGCAAGCGTAGCGCGGCGCACACGCCTCGGCTGTCGCAAGGGCACGCCCGCCCGCTCAGGCGGCGGCGAGCTTGAGCAGTTCGGCCCCTTCGGTCACCTGGTCGCCCGGGGCGTACAGCAACTCCTGCACCACGCCATCGGCGGGTGCGGCAATGGTGTGCTCCATCTTCATGGCCTCCATCACCGCCAGCGGCTGGCCCTTGCGCACGGTGTCGCCCGCCTGCACGGCAAACGACACCACCTTGCCTGGCATCGGGGCCGTCAAGCGTCCCCCCTCGGCCTGGGTGTCACCCGCATGGGCCAGCAGGTCGATGGCTTCGATGCGCGTGGCACCGCGTGGCGTGAAGACATGGTCCACCTCGCCCTGCGCGTGCACCCAGGCGCGGGTGCGCTCGCCCGCAAACTCCAGCAGCAGACCGCCGTCGGACAGGGCCTCGAACTGCAGCGCGCCCTGCACGGCCGCATCGCCCTCGCCCACCCGCAGGTGCAAGGCCGCCGGCCGCCCGTAGGTCAGCACGGCATGCACTTCGGCGTCCTGGAAGCGGAAGGCAAAGCGCCGCTGCGTGCGCCCGTGCGAGCGCCAGCCATCGCGGCGGCTGAACGGGTCGGCGGTTTCCTGCGTGCGCTCGGCCTGCAGCGTCTGGGCCACCACGGCGGCCGCTGCCAGCGGCAAGCCCACGGGTTCCTGCTGGAACAGCACGGCCTGCTCGCGCTGGATCAGCGCCGTGTCGAGCCGCGCCTGCGCAAACGAGGCGCTGCGCGCCACATGCCGCAGGAACTGCACGTTGGTCGCCAGGCCCACGATGCGGGTCTGGGCCAGCGCTTCATCGAGCCGCGCCAGCGCCTGCTCGCGGGTGTCGCCGTGCACGATCAGCTTGGCCACCATCGAGTCGTAGAAGGGGCTGATGGCGTCGCCCTCGCGTACGCCGTCGTCCACGCGTACGTTGCCGCGCTCAAAGCTGGTGCAGGCCGGCTTGCGGTACACAGCCAGGGTGCCCGTGGCGGGCAGGAACTGGTTGTCCGGGTTCTCGGCGCAGATGCGCGCCTCGATCGCATGGCCGTGGATGCGCAGGTCTTCCTGCTTCAACGGCAGCGGCTCGCCCGAGGCCACGCGCAGTTGCCACTCCACCAGGTCCAGGCCGGTGATGGCCTCGGTCACCGGGTGCTCCACCTGCAGGCGGGTGTTCATCTCCATGAAGTAGAACTTCATCTGGTCGGGCCGGTCGTAGCCGCCCGGTTGCTCCACGATGAATTCCACCGTGCCCGCGCCCACATAGTGCACGGCCTTGGCGGCGGCCACGGCGGCCTCGCCCATCTGCTGGCGCAGCGCAGGCGTCATGCCCGGGGCAGGGGCTTCTTCGAGCACCTTCTGGTGGCGGCGCTGTACCGAGCAGTCGCGCTCGAACAGGTACACCACATTGCCGTGCGTGTCGCCAAACACCTGGATTTCAATGTGGCGCGGGCGCTGCACGTATTTTTCGACCAGCACGGCGTCGTCACCAAAGCTGTTGATGGCCTCGCGCTTGCAAGACTCCAGCGCCGCAGCAAAGTCTTCGCTTTTCTCGACAGCGCGCATCCCCTTGCCACCGCCGCCTGCGCTGGCCTTGATGAGCACCGGGTAGCCGATGCGGTCGGCCTCGCGCTGCAGCAGCGCCGGGTCCTGGTCGCTGCCGTGGTAGCCGGGCACCAGGGGCACACCGGCCTTTTCCATGAGCTGCTTGGACTCGGCTTTCAGGCCCATGTCCTTGATGGCCGAGGGCGGCGGACCGATGAACACCAGCCCGGCGTCGGCGCAGGCCTGGGCGAAGTCCTCGTTCTCGCTCAGAAAGCCATACCCGGGGTGAATGGCCTCGGCCCCGGTGGCCTTGGCCGCCTCGATGATGCGCTCCCAGCGCAGGTAGCTCTCCTTGGGCGCGCTGCCGCCAATGTGCACGGCCTCGTCGCACACCGCCACGTGCTTGGCACGCGCGTCGGCGTCGGAATACACGGCAACGGTCTTCACGCCCAGGCGCCTGGCCGTGGCGGCCACACGGCAGGCGATCTCGCCGCGGTTTGCGATCAGGATTTTTTTGAACATTCAAGCCACCTTGGCAGAAGCAGAAACAAAGAAAGACGAAGGCCGCGGCAGAACACGCCGGGGCGCAGGGTGGGATGTCATAGCCAGCCTGGCTTGCGCTTGTTCAGGAAGGACTGCACGCCCTCCCGGCCCTCAGCGCTTGCGCGGATGTTGGCAATGCCTTCGACCGTGGCAGCAATCAGCCCGGCGTTGATTTCACGCTCGGCCACATCGATCACCAGCTTCTTGCACACGCGCACGGCATTCGGGCTGGCCGTGGTCAGGGCCTTGAGCCATTCGTCCACCTGGATGTCCAGTTGGTCGGCGGTCACGACCGCGTGCACGAAGCCGATGCGCAGCGCTTCGGCAGCCCCGAAACGCTCGGCCGTCAGGAAGTAGCGGTGCGCGGCACGCGGCCCCATCGCCCGGATCACGTAGGGGCTGATGGTGGCCGGGATCAGGCCGAGCTTCACCTCGCTCAGGCAAAAGCCCGCTGTGTCCACCGCCACGGCCATGTCGCAGGCCGCCACCAGACCCATGCCTCCGGCGTACACGTCGCCCTGCACACGGGCAATGGTGGGCTTGGGGCACTCGTAGATCACGCGCAGCATCTCGGCGAGCTTGCCCGCGTCCTGCAGGTTCTCGTCGTGCGTGTAGTCGGCCATGCGGCGCATCCAGTGCAGGTTGGCCCCAGCGCAGAACGCGGGCCCCTGGGCCGCCAGCACCACCGCTCGGACATCGGCGCGGCTGCCCACCTCGGTGAAGGCCGCGGTGATGTCGGCAATCACCTCGTCGCTGAAGGCGTTGCGGATGTCGGGCTGCGTGAGCGTGATGCGCGCAACAGCCCCTTCATAGGTGATCTGCAGAGAGGTATGGCTCATGAAGTGGCTCCGGCCTGCTCGGCCCGAAGGAAATACACAAGGTCCAGCACCGGACACGGATGGCCGAGTGCCGTGAGGGCCGCGGTGATCTGGCCGCGGTGATGGGTGCTGTGCACAAAGACATGCGCCAGCGTGCCCGTCCAGGGCAGCGACACGGTTTCGCCCCGGGTGGTGGTGTAGTCGATCGTGCCGTCGCAGCGCGCGGGCGGTACGGTGGGCAACCAGTCGATCCAGCGGGCCGCCCCCGCGCGCAGTGCGCCCGTCAGGCGCTCGCGGTCGGGCTCGACCTCGGCATCCAGCGCCAGGGCGGGCGAGCGGCCTGCGGCAAAGCGCTCGAACCACAGAAGCTGTTCCCCCACGCGCAGGTGGTTGAGCGTGCCGTGGATGCTGCGAAAAAACAGGCCCATGTCGCGGCGGTAGTCGGCCTCAGACACGGCTGCCACAGCGTCCAGCAGACGGCCATACGCCCAGGCGTTGTGCCGCGCCATCAGCGCCAGATGCGCCAGCAGCGGGGTCACCGTACGCCCTCCGCAAGCGAAAGGCCCAACGTGCGTGCCCAAAACGCGTCCAGCAGGCGCTGCGACACGGCGCGGGCCGGCGCATGGCCGCCTTGGTGCACACCGCGGCCATTCACCCCGTTGGGCACATCGGAGCGGAATCGCACGGGTGCCGTGCCGTCAAAGCCGTGGTAGCTGTCGGCGTGCACATGCCACTCGATGGGGGTGTTCTGCTGCTGCGCCTGCCGCGCCCAGGCCTCGCACGGGGCCGGGGGTGTCCAGTCGTCCAGCGCCCCCAGTTGCATCAGCAGCGGCACGGCGGCCACGGCCGTGCGCTCACGCGCCAGGGGCACGCAGCCCGGGTACCACACGGCTGCAGCGGCCGGCAGGGGGACACCGGACGGGCGATTGCGCAGCGCCGCCAGCACATGCAGCACCGTGGTGCCACCGTTGGACCAGCCCATCAGCGCCAGGCGCTGCGCATCCACACCCGGGCGCGCACCCAGCCAGGCCAGCGCGGCCTGGGCGTCGCCCACGCGGTCGGCCACCTCGATGCGGCGCTCGGCATAGCGGGTCTGGCACACGCGCTCGACCTGGCGGGAACCGAAGCTGTCCACCAGCAGCACTGCGGCACCCGCCGCCTGCAAACGGTGGGCCGCCTCGGTGTAGCGCGACGACAAGGCACCACTGGCGGTGTACAGCCCGCCGCAGCCGTGCAGGGCCAGCACCGCCGGGGCGGGCGTGCGGGCGTCAATCGGCGGCGGCAGGAAGTGCGCACGCAGGCGCACACCCTGCGGACCGTCGATCACCACCGCCTGCCAGGGCTGGCCGACAGTAGGCCGCACCGGCGTTGCAGTGGTGGCGGCCGGCACAGGGGCAGTCATTGCCCCAGCGTCGGGTGGCGTTGCCGCATCGCGGGGCGCAGCGCAACCCGCCAGCACGGCCAGCACCGCCGCCAGGCCCGCACAAGACGCACGGCGCGGCGCAGCCCGCAACAGGCTATGCAGCGCAGCGGCACGGTGCAGAAGGTTCATGGTGGACACAGGCCGAAGGACGTACTGCGCCTTACATGCGGAAGATGCCGAACTTGGTGTCTTCGATCGGCGCGTTGCGCGTGGCGGCCAGGCCCAGGGCCAGCACACGGCGCGTGTCGGCCGGATCGATCACGCCGTCGTCCCAGAGGCGCGCAGTGGCGTAGTACGGGTGGCCCTGCTCTTCGTACTGGCGGCGGATCGGGGCCTTGAAGGCCTCCTCGTCTTCCAGGCTCCATTGGCCGCCCTTGGCCTCGATGCCGTCGCGCTTGACGGTGGCCAGCACACTGGCGGCCTGCTCGCCGCCCATGACGCTGATGCGTGCGTTGGGCCACATCCACAAAAAGCGCGGGCTGTAAGCGCGGCCGCACATGCCGTAGTTGCCAGCGCCAAAGCTGCCGCCAATGATGATGGTGAACTTGGGCACGCTGGCCGTGGCCACGGCTGTGACCATCTTGGCGCCGTTGCGCGCGATGCCTTCGTTTTCGTACTTGCGGCCCACCATGAAGCCGGTGATGTTCTGCAGGAACACCAGCGGAATCTTGCGCTGGCAGCACAGCTCGATAAAGTGCGCCCCCTTGAGCGCGCTTTCCGAGAACAGGATGCCGTTGTTGGCAATGATGCCGACCATCATGCCTTCGATGCGCGCGAAGCCGCAGACCAGCGTGGTGCCGAAGCGCGCCTTGAATTCGTCGAACTCCGAGCCATCCACGATGCGCGCAATGATCTCGCGCACGTCAAACGGCTTGCGCGTGTCCACCGGGATCACGCCATACAGCTCCTCGGCCGCAAAGCGGGGCGGCACGGACGGCACGTCGGCCGGGCCTGCGGGCTTGGCGCGGTGCAGGTTGCGCACCGCCTGGCGGGCCAGTTGCAGGGCATGCAGGTCGTTCTGGGCCAGGTGGTCGGCCACGCCCGACAGGCGCGTGTGCACGTCGCCACCGCCCAGGTCTTCAGCACTGACGACCTCGCCAGTAGCGGCCTTGACCAGCGGGGGGCCGCCCAGAAAGATCGTGCCCTGGTTCTTCACGATGATGGTCTCGTCGCTCATGGCGGGCACATACGCCCCCCCGGCCGTGCACGAGCCCATCACCACCGCAATCTGGGCGATGCCCAGCGCGCTCATATTGGCCTGGTTGTAGAAGATGCGACCGAAGTGGTCGCGGTCCGGGAACACCTCATCCTGGTTGGGCAGGTTGGCCCCGCCTGAGTCCACCAGGTAGATGCAGGGCAGGTGGTTCTGCTGCGCCACCTCCTGCGCACGCAGGTGCTTCTTCACCGTCATGGGGTAGTAGGTGCCGCCTTTGACCGTGGCGTCGTTGCACACGATCATGCAGTCCACACCGCTCACACGGCCGATGCCCGCGATCACACCCGCGCAGGGCGCGTCGTCGTTGTACATGCCCAGGGCCGCCAGCGGGGCCAGCTCCAGGAAGGGCGTGCCCGGGTCGAGCAGCATCTGCACACGCTCGCGCGGCAGCAGCTTGCCGCGGGCCACATGCTTGGCGCGGGCGGCCTCGCCGCCGCCTTGCGCCACACGCTCGATCTGGGCCTGCAGGTCTTCCACCAGGCGCTGCATCGCCTGGGCGTTGGCCAAAAAGTCGGCCGAGCGGGGATTGAGTTGGGTGTCGAGAATCGTCATGCGTCGCCTTGGGCTTGCGGGTTGCGCGAACTGATGGAAAAAAACGGCAGGATCAAGCGGTGGCCTGTTCGGACAGCCCCAGCTGGTCCTTCATGGCCTCGCGGATCTTGAACTTCTGGATCTTGCCGGTCACGGTCATCGGGAATCCGTCCACGAAGCGCAGGTAGCGCGGCACCTTGTAGTGCGCGATCTGGCCCTTGCAGAAGTCGCGGATCTCGTCTTCGGTGATCTGCTGGCCGGGGCGCGGCACGATCCAGGCGCACAGCTCTTCGCCAAAGCGCGCGTCGGGCACGCCCACCACCTGCACGTCCTGCACCTTGGGGTGGCGGTACAGAAACTCCTCGATCTCGCGCGGGTACACGTTCTCGCCGCCGCGGATGACCATGTCCTTGATGCGGCCGACGATGTTCACGTAGCCCTCGGCGTCCATGGTGGCCAGGTCGCCCGTGTGCATCCAGCCTTCGGCGTCGATGGCCTCGCGCGTCTTGGCCTCGTCGCCCCAGTAGCCGTGCATCACCGAATAGCCGCGCGTGCACAGCTCGCCCGATTCGCCGCGGCCCACCACGGCCCCGGTCTCAGGGTGCACGATCTTCACCTCCAGGTGCGGCTGCACCTGGCCCACGGTGGACACGCGCTTTTCCAGCGGCGTGGTGGTGCTGCTCTGGCAGCTCACGGGGCTGGTTTCGGTCATGCCGTAGGCGATGGTGATCTGCGACAGGTGCATCTGGTCGACCACGCGCTTCATCACCTCGATGGGGCAGGGTGAGCCGGCCATGATGCCCGTGCGCAGCGTCGAGAGGTCGAACTCCGCAAAGCGCGGATGGTCCAGCTCGGCGATGAACATCGTGGGCACGCCATGCAAGCCGGTGCAGCGCTCGGCCTGCACCGTCTGCAGCACCGACAGCGCATCGAAGCCGTCGTTGGGGTACACGATGGTCGCACCATGCGTCAGGCAGGCCAGGTTGCCCAGCACCATGCCAAAGCAGTGGTACAGCGGCACCGGAATGCACAACCGGTCGGCCGGCGTGAGCTGCATGCATTCGCCGATGAAGAAGCCGTTGTTCAGGATGTTGCGGTGCGTCAGCGTGGCCCCCTTCGGAAAGCCCGTGGTGCCGCTGGTGAACTGGATATTGATCGGGTCGTTCACGCGCAGCGCCGCGCCAATGGCCGGCAGGCGCGTGTCGCCCGCACGGCCGCTGGCCAGCAGGTCGGAAAAGCGCATCACGCCGGGCTCGTCGGCGCCCTCGCCCGCCACGTCGATCCACACCACGGTGCGCAACTCGGGCAGGCGGGCCGCCTGCAGCGCGCCCGGCGCAGAGGTGGCCAGCTCGGGCGCCAGTTCGCGCAGCATGCCCAGGTAGTCGCTGGTCTTGAAGCGCGGCATGGTCACCAGCGCCTTGCAGCCCACCTTATTGAGCGCGTACTCCACCTCCGACGTGCGGTAGGCGGGGTTGATGTTGACCAACACCAGGCCCACCTTGGCCGTGGCCAGTTGCATCAGCACCCATTCGGCGTTGTTGTGCGACCAGATGCCCACGCGGTCGCCCACGGCCAGGCCCAGGCCCAGCAGGGCGCTGGCCAGGCGTTGGGCCTCGGCCTGCAGGCTGCGGTAGGTGTAGCGGCGGCCCTGGTGCACGCTCACCAGCGCCTCATGCTCGGGCTGGCGCTCCACCATGGCGTCGAAAAAGGCCCCGATGGTCTGCTCGATCAGCGGGGTGTCGGTCGCGCCGCGGGCCCAGCTGGGGGCGGAAGCACTCGTCGTGGTCGCGGTCATGGGCGTGTCTCCTGCAGGCGGGAGGCGCGCCGAACGCTGCGGCGCACC
The DNA here is from genome assembly GCF_039540375.1 of Acidovorax lacteus. Taxonomy (NCBI): domain Bacteria; kingdom Pseudomonadati; phylum Pseudomonadota; class Betaproteobacteria; order Burkholderiales; family Comamonadaceae; genus Acidovorax; species Acidovorax lacteus. The sequence goes on along the minus strand of NZ_BAABEX010000010.1, from coordinate 22,511 downwards.
CGGGAAGCAAACCGCAAGGATAGGAGCGCAGCGCCCTCGGCGGGTTGCCAGCATGGTTGCAAATCGTGCCAGCACCCGGCACACTGCCCCAATGCCTGCCCGCCACCGCCCACCCGCCGACACAGCCCCTGTCCGCGCCCACACACCCCCGCCGGTGGCGGCACTGCCTCTCCCCGCGGCCGAAGGCAGTCCGGCACGCACGCCCATGGCGTTCGTGCAGGCCATCGTGCTCGCCTACGCCCAGCGCGGTCTGGACGCCAGTGGCGCGCTGGCGCAGGCACAGATTGCGCCCGAACAGGTGGCCGACAGCCGCGCGCGCATCACCGCCTGGCAGTTCGAGCGCCTGTCGGGCTCGGCCATGCGCGAGCTGGACGACGAGGCGCTGGGCTGGTTTGTGCGCCGCTTGCCCTGGGGCAGCTACGGCATGCTGGCGCGCGCGTCTGTCAGCGCACCCGACCTGCGAGTGGCCTTGCTGCGCTGGTGCCGCCACCATGCGCTGATTGCCGACGACATCACGCTCGACCTCACGGTAAGCGGCGAGCGCGCCACGCTCGCCATCACCGAACACCGCGACCTGGGCCCGCTGCGCGAGTTCTGCCTGGTGTCGGTGCTGCGCAATGCGCTGGGCCTGTCGTGCTGGTACATCGACTCGCGCATTCCGGTGCTGCAGGTGGAGCTGCCCCTGCCCGAGCCTGCACACGCCGACGCGTACGAGGTGCTGTTCCCGAGCCCGGTGCGCTTTGGCGCACTGCGCACCGCGCTGCACTTTGACGCGCGCTACCTGACCCTGCCCCTGCGACGCGACGAAGCCGCGCTGCGCCAGATGCTGCAGAACGCCCTGCCCCTGACGGTGCTGCAGTACCGCCGCGACCGCCTGCTGGTGCAGCGCGTGCGCCAGCTGCTGGCAGCGCCGCAGGCCGGCCACCCGATTCAGGCGCTGCCCCAGCACAGCGCCGAATCGCTGGCCGCGCTGCTGCACGTGTCGCCCCGCACGCTGCACCGGCAGCTCAAGGAAGAAGGCGCCACGCTGCAGGGCCTGAAAGACGAAGTGCGCCGCGCCCGCGCGGTGGAGCTGCTGCACCGCACGCAGCGCCCCATCAAGCAGGTGGCCGAGGCTGCGGGCTTCGGCAACGAAAAAAGCTTCATCCGTGCTTTTCGGGCCTGGACGGGGCACTCACCGGCCGAGTTCAGAAAGATGGTGCGGATTTGAGGCCTTGTCCGTCTCTGCCGCCGCGCGATCGGACACGATCAGCCCCTGGATTGGAAGGCGCTCTGGAGCGATTTCAGCCCTGAGCGGCTTCCCGGGGAACGCTGTGGCGAAACCAGTCGGCCAGAAACTCCACCGCCACACGCAGCTTGGCCGAGCGCTCCAGCCGTAATGGGTACACCGCCCAAATCTTGGCCGACTGACGCCACCCGGGCAGCACCTGCACCAACTGCCCCGTCTGCAGCAAGGGCGCCACCTGCCACATGGACCGCAGCACGATACCCCGCCCATCGAGAGCCCAGCGCAGCACGACCTCACCATGGTTGCTGGACAGTGCGCCGGATACCTTCACGGCGTGCTCGCGGTCGCGGTTGTGCAGGCGCCAAACCCCGAGTGGATGGTCACGCTCCTTGATGGCCAGGCAATCATGGTGCGCAAGGTCTTTGAGCGATTGCGGTGTGCCCCGCTGCGCCAGGTATTGGGGAGATGCACACAGCACCCGGTGGTTGTCCGCCAAAGGGCGCGCGATCAGATGCGGCTCCACCCCGTCGCCTACACGGATGTCCAGATCGAACCCCTCCGCCGCAACGTCGACGAGGCGGTCGTACAGATCCAGGCGCACGCGAAGCTGGGGATACCGCTGCGTCAGCGCATCCAGAGCCGGAGCGACCTGCATGCGGCCAAAACCGAAACTGCTGCAGACCCTCAAGCCTCCACGCGGCTGGACCGCCACGTCTCCCACGTCCTGCAGGAGCTGATCGACGTCGTCCAGGATGCGCTGGGCCCAGCCGTAGGTGCGCTCGCCACTTTCGGTGAGGGTGACCCTGCGCGTCGTTCGGTGCAAGAGCCTCGCCCCCAGCTGTGTCTCCAGCAAGCGCACGCGCTTGCTCACGAAAGCGGTGGACACCCCCAGATCCTGTGCGGCAGCGGCAAAACCAGCGCGCTCCACCACCGCACAAAAGACCCTCAGATCGTCATTCGACGGCGCTTTATTGAACACGAAACGTAAACATAAAGACAACGATTACAAAGATTGTGCACGTTTAAGCCGTCTTTTAAGCTGCTGATCCCTTCCACAGCACGCAACACGCACCATGCAACAGGCACATCGAATCGCCGTCATTCCCGGGGACGGCATCGGCAAAGAGGTCGCCCCAGAGGGGGTCCGGGTGCTCCAGGCCGCGAGCCAGCGATTTGGCATACCACTGGAGCTGACGCACATCGACTGGGCCAGCTGCGACCACTACCAGCAACACGGCAGCATGATGCCGCCCGACTGGAAGGCCCAGTTGCAAGGCACCGACGCCCTGTACTTTGGCGCGGTGGGCTGGCCATCGGCCGTGCCAGACCACATCTCGCTGTGGGGAAGTCTGCTCAAGTTTCGGCGGGAGTTCGACCAGTACATCAACCTGCGCCCGGTGCGCCTGTTCGAAGGTGTGCCCAGCCCTTTGGCGGGTCGCCGCGCAGGGGACATCGACTACCTGATCGTCCGTGAGAACACCGAAGGCGAATACACCAACCTCGGGGGCATCATGTTCGAGGGAACCGACCGGGAAATCGTCGTTCAGGAGTCGGTCTTCAGCCGTCACGGCACCGACCGCGTGCTCAGATTCGCATTCGAGCTCGCCCGGCAACGGCCGCGCCAACGACTGACGGCGGCCACCAAAAGCAACGGCGTCGCCATCAGCATGCCCTGGTGGGACCAGCGGGTCGACGCCATGGCCCGGCAGTTCCCAGACGTCCACATCGACAAACAGCACATCGACATCCTGGCTGCGCGGTTCGTACTGCAACCGCAGCGCTTTGATGTGGTGGTCGCCAGCAACCTGTTTGGGGACATCCTCTCGGATCTGGGGCCCGCCAGTGCGGGCACCATGGGGCTGGCCCCCTCAGCCAACCTGAATCCGGAACGGACGTTTCCGTCGCTGTTCGAACCCGTGCACGGTTCCGCGCCCGACATCTACGGCCGCAACATCGCCAATCCGATCGCCATGATCTGGTCCGGCGCACTCATGCTGGACTTTCTCGGCCATGGACAAGGCGCGGCACGCGCTGCCCACGACGCGATCGTCCGGGCGATCGAGACCGTGCTGGCCAGCGGACCCCGCACACCCGACCTCGGAGGCACAGCCAGCACCACCGACGTCGGCCAGGCCATCGCGGCCCTGGTGGCCAGCACACCTGCCAGCAACGTTCTCTGAACCATACCCGCGACCGCGTCGGCCGCGAGCGCTTGGCTGGCGCATTGAGGATCACTCGGCACGCAGCGCCATCGGGCCCCGTCCCGGTGCATCACCGGGCTCCATCGCCCCTGCCCGCAGCGGCCGTGGGCCCACCCGGCGTTGGCACAGGTACTCGCGGCCGAGCATGCCGCGATGCGCTGGCGCGAGGGACGGACACCACGCCCACCCCCGCGTCCCCGCACCGGGCGCGCGCCCTACAACAACGCCACCAGCCCGCGCAAATCGTGCAGGATGTGCTGCGCCCCGGCGGCGCGCAGCGCCTCGGGCGTGCCGTGGCCCACGGGCGAGGGGCTGTAGCCCACCACCGTGGCCCCGGCGGCCACGCCAGCGGTGACGCCGGTCACGGTGTCTTCCACCACCAGGCAACGCGCGGGGGGTACGTTCAGGGCTGCGGCTGCGGCCAGGTACACGTCGGGCGCGGGCTTGGTACGGGGCATTTCGTGGCCGCTGAACACGCGGCCGGCAAACAGCGGCGCAAGGCCCACCTGGGCGAGTTGCATTTCCACCTTGAAGCGATCGGCCCCCGACGCGCAGGCAATGCGGCCGGCCAGGCGCGCGTGTACGGCGGCCACCGTTTCCAGCGCACCGTCAATGGGCTGCAGCTCGGCCGCCAGGCGTGCGTTGCGGCGCGCGTAGAAGGCGTCCATCCACGCGTCGGTCAGGGGCTGGCCGGTGTGCGCCTCGATGCGCGCGGCTTCGCTGCGCACCGTCTTGCCGATGAAGATCTGCATGCAGGCTTCGGGCGTCAGGCTCCAGCCGGCTTCTTCGAGCATGTCGCGCAGCACGCCGTTGGTGATGGGTTCGCTGTCCACGAGCACGCCGTCGCAGTCGAACAAAATGGCTTCAAAGGTCATGGGGCAAAGGGGCTGGGCCTGGCGGCCAAGGCGCGGCCAGGCAGAACAACGATGGCAGCCGGCCCTGCGCGCGCCGGGCCGCAGGCAACGGCCTGGGCAGCGCCCACGGCAGCACCCGGAACCGCGCCCAGAATGGCACCCGATGGTACGTCAGCCCGCGCGGGCGGGATGGCGGTAGCACCCGCAGGCTTCGGTCGCTCCTCTTTTAATAGCTGGCCGTGCTTGAATTTGCTGCTCCCGCGTCGGTTTTGGCTTGCAAAACTGGGCTGTGGGGCTGTGGGGCTGTGGGGCTGTGCGGGTTGCGCGTGCAAGCGCCGTGGCGTGCAGACCGGATGCCGAGGTCCAGTGGGGCTTGGTCGCTATCAAATCAATAGCTGCTCGTGCTTGACTTTGCTGGGCTGCAGGCCGATGGAACGTCAAGCCGCGCTGCCGTCCCGAAAGTCGCCGTCCACGTACCACCAGCGGCCCGCCTCGCGCACAAAGCGGCTGCGTTCGTGCAGGCGCACACCGCGCCCGCCCTGGCGGCTGCGGGCGACGAATTCGACCTCGGCCGTATCCGCCCCCGTGACCCAGTGGCCGCGCACCTGCAGCCCCAGCCAGCGCACGGCCGGGTCCAGCACCAGATCGGCAGGGCGCGTGCTGGCGTGCCAGGTGGCCTGCAGGTAGTCGGCCCGCCCGAGCACGAAGGCGCTATAGCGCGAGCGCATGAGCGCCTCGGCATCGGGCGCGGGCGCGCCGTCGGGCGCCAGCCAGGGGCCGCAGCACTGCCCATGCGGGCGCAGGCGGCCCCGGGCGTCCTGGCGGCCGCAGGGGCAGGGCTCGGTGGCGGCAACCGAGGCGAACAGGGAAAGCGGCGCAGCGGGCATGGCGGGCTCAGCGCAGTTGCAGCGCGCGGCGCAGCAGACTGGTGGCGGCGTCGGCGGGGTTGTCGCGCAGGCGGCGTTCGTGCTCGGCCACGGTGGCAAACAGGCCGTCGAGCGTGCGCGCGGTCACGTACTCGGCCACGCTGCCTTCGCCCGGGCGCAGCAGGCCCATGCGTTCGGCGCGGCCGGCCACAGCGTCGTACTGGCGGGCCAGGCCCACCTGCTCGGTGGCGCGCTGCACCACGGGCTTGAAGCGCTGGGTCAGTGGCTCGCGGGTGCGGCGCTCAAAAAAAGCGGTGACAGCCGTGTCGCCGCCACGCAGCAGCGCCAGCGCGTCGTCCACGCTGATGCGCTGCACGGTCTGCAGCAGCAGCTCGCGCCCCAGGGGCACGGCGGCTTCGGCGGCGCGGTTGAGCGCGCGGTGCAGCTCATCGAGCCGCTGGCGCTGCCCGGTGGACCGCAGCACGGTGGCGGCGTCGTCCAGGTACGGCGGCAGACCGATGCGCACGCGCGGGCGCGACCAGAAGCCGTCGGCCTGGCCCAGCTCATCGATGGCGGCCTGCACGCCTTGCTGCAGCAGGCTGCGCACGGCGCGCGCGGCTTCGGCCGGCCGCAGCGCTGCAGACTGGGCTGCGCCCGGCCGAACGGCCAGGCCCAGAGCGAGGGCGACAGCAGGAACAACGTGGCGGCGCAGCATGGGGCAAGGCGGGCAGATGGGGCGCTGATTGTCCCACCGCCTGCGACCCGTCTGCGCAGGTTGGCCCCACACCGGTCACGCGGCGTGGGGCAGGCCCGGGCTCACTCCAGCGTGTAGCACAGGCGGTTCGGGATCACCAGATCGACATAGCTCTCCACGCTGGCCGCGGTGGGGAACACGCTGGGCGTCTGGTCGGCCATCAGGCACAGGCGGCCGTTCTTGCGGCCCCAGACCACGCGCGTGCTCTGGCCCGACGGCTGCGTCCACAGGCCCCAGAAGGCCGTGAGCGCTGGCGTGCTGGCGTTGCGGTCGAACACGATGGTGCCCACGTCGGTCAACGGCGGGGGAATGGTGGGCGTGCCCGAGCAGGTCGAGCTGCTGTAGAGCGCTGCACCCATCTGGGCGGTGACACGATTGTCAGCCTGCCGCGTGACGCGCCAGAGGTTGCGGCCCCACTGCCCCGGGCGCACCTGGGTGCACAGCTCGACCTTCCAGTCGCCCACGGGCAGGTCGAGCGTGTTGCCGCAGGTCACCTCCACGTTGTTGACGGGGGCCGTCCCCACGGTGCCGCGGCCGTTGCGCACCGAGCAGCTTTGCCCGGCTGGCTGGCTGCGCACGGTGACGTCGTAGGTCGCGCCGCCCGCCATGGTGGACCCAAAAGTAAAGCCCCCGTTGCTGCCAACGGCCAGGCTGTCCCAGCCATTGTTCTGCAGCACCAGGCCCGCGCCCGACAACCCGCTCACCGTGCCGCCCACGGTGTAGGTGCCCGCAGCCACGTTCTCGCAGCGCACGGCCACGTTCTCGACCGGGCCGGTGGCATTGCCGCTGCCCTGGCTCACGGTACAGCGCTGGCCCGTGGGCTGGGTCTTCACCGTCACGGCATAGGGCCGTGTGGCGGACACGGTGGTGCCGAACGCGAACCGGCCGTTGGCCGCCACGCTCAAGTCGTCGCCGCCATTGTTTTGCAGCACCACGCGCTGCCCGGCGGCCAGGCCCGACAACTGCCCGGCAATGGTGTAGCCCACGTCGGGGCCGGTGCCGGGACCGTCGCCTCCACCGCCCCCGCAACCCACCAGGGCCAGGGCGGCCGCGCCCGCGGCCCAGACGGCGGCGTGGCGCACCGGGCGCCGCATGCCCGCGGCTTCTGCTCTGCTGTTCATGTCATCACTCCTAGGTTTCCCAACAACAGCGGGCCATTCTCGAAATCGCCCTGCGTAGGACACAACCCTCCGTCCGGAGGGTTGTCGCAGCCCTACAGGACGGCGACAGTCCGGCCCCATGCCGCGCGCCGGCGCACGGCCAGCGGCTGCGCTTGCGCGCTCCCGCTTGCGCGCTCCGTTTCGTCAGCCCTTTCCTGCACACCCTCCTGCCCCGCTTGCACCATGACCCCTGAGCACCGGACTCCCCACGCGCCCACCCTTGACCACGCCCTGGCACTGCGCACCGCCCCCCGCTGGGGCGTGCTGGCCACGGCGGCCTGCGCCGCGCTGCTGCTGGCCGGCTGCGAAACCATGTCGCCCATGCGCATGGGCAGCCCGGAGGCCAAGACCGTGGCCACGGGCAGCGCTGCTGGCGCGGCCACCAGCAACACGAACAGCGAGCTTGAGCGCTGCGACAGCCCGCTGGGCACGGTGTCGCTGATCGAAAACCAGCAGGCCGGCTGGTACACCATCCTGCGCGACCAGTACCGCCTGCCACCCACAGCCAACCTGCTGCGCCTGCTGGTGCAGCAATCCAACTGCTTTGTGGTGGTGGAGCGCGGTGCGGCCGGCATGCAGGCCATGCAGCGCGAACGCGCGCTGATGCAGGCTGGCGAAATGCGCCAGGGCAGCCAGTTCGGCCAGGGCCAGGTGGTGGCGTCAGACTACGGGCTGTCGCCCGAAATCGTCTTCCAGAACCACAACGCCGGCGGCGCATCGGCCTCGCTGGGCGGGCTGGTGGGAGGACGCGCTGGCGGCCTGCTGGCGGCCGTGGGCGCCAACATGAACACCAAAGAAGCCAGCGCACTGCTCACGCTCATCGACCACCGCTCCGGCGTGCAGGTGGCTGCATCGGAAGGCAGCGCCGCCAAAACCGACTTCGGCGCCATGGGCCAGCTCATGGGCGGATCGGGCGGCGCACGCCTGGGCGGCTACAGCAACACGGCCGAAGGCAAGGTGATTGCCGCCGCCTTCATGGACGCCTTCAACCAGATGGTGCGCTCCCTGCGCCAGTACCGCGCGCAGACGGTGCAGGGCCAGGGCCTGGGTGGCGGTGGCCGCCTGGCGGTGGATGGCGCAGCCGCGCCCTCGCAGACGTCGGCCCCGCGGGCTGCCCCGGCGGCCGCCACGCCCGCTGCCGGCGGCCTGTCGCTGCGGGATGCGCAGGAGCGGCTGAACGCGCTGGGCTACACCGCAGGCACGCCTGACGGCGCGATGGGCCAGCGCACCGCCGCCGCGCTGCGTGCCTTCCAGAAGGACAAAGGCTTGCCACAGAGTGGCCGCCTGGACGCGGCCACGGCCGCGGCCCTGTCTCGCTGAGCCGGCGCCCCATGCGCGCCATCGTCTGCACGCGCTACGGCGCGCCGGATGTGCTGGAGTGGGCCGATCTGCCCACGCCCGAGCCCGCACCGCACGAGCTGCGCGTGCGCGTGCTGACCACCACCGTGAACAGCGCCGACTGGCGTGTGCGCGCCCGCGCCCTGCCCCCGGGCTTTGGCCTGCTGGGCCGGCTGGCGCTGGGTTGGCGGGGCCCGCGCCGCCCCGTGCTGGGCAGCGAGTTTGCGGGCATCGTCGATGCGGTGGGGCCCGCAGTGCGGCGCTTTCGGGTGGGCGATGCCGTGTTCGGTTTCTCCGGTGGGCGCATGGGATGCCACGCCGAATACGTGTGCGTCGCTGAGCACGGCCCGGTGGCCGCCATTCCGCAGCGCCTGGGGCTGGAGCACGCCGCCGCCATGTGCTTTGGCGGCAGCACCATGCTGGACTTCTACCGGCGCGCACGCCTGGGCGCGGGCGAGCATGTGCTGGTGCTCGGCGCAAGCGGCACCGTGGGCACCGCCGCCGTGCAACTGGCGCGCATTCTGGGCGCGCGCGTCACGGCCGCCTGCAGTGCACCGCGCCGGGCGCTGATGCACCGGCTGGGCGCGCAGCAGTGCATCGACCCCCATGCTGAACCGATGGCGCAGCAGACGGAGCGCTACGACGTGGTGGTGGACTGCCACGGCGGCCGTGGCGTGGTACCGCTGCTGCAGCTGCTGAACCCCGGCGGGCGCCTGCTGCTGCTCACAGCCACGCTGGCCGAACTGCTGGCTGCCCCCTGGCTTGGTCGGCTGCAGGGTCTGCGTGTGGTGGCAGGCCCCGCCGAAGAGCGTGCGGACGACGTACAGGAGCTGGCACGCCTGTCGGCGCTGGGTCTCTACACCCCCGTGGTGGGCGCAGTGCTGCCCTGGTCGGCATTCCGCGAAGCCCATGCCCGCGTGGAGGACGGCCACAAATGCGGCAGCCTGGTGCTGCGGGTAGAACCGCTTGACGACGCTACCGCGCCGATCCACAAACAAGCCTTGCCGCCGAATGCCCGCCCGACCCGGCCGGACACTGCAGGCAACATAGCACCTGCCGCACCCGCTGAAGCCCACGCCCCATGCACCCTGCCCCCTACGCGCTGATCCTGGACGACCACCCGCTGGTGGCGCGTGGCATGGCCGAGTTTCTGCGGGCCCTGCTGCCCGACACCGAGGTGCTGGCGCTCGAAGGCATGGCCTGCCTGGAGACCACCTTGACCCAGCGGGGCGCACCGCAACTGGCGATCGTGGATTTCTGGCTGGCCGACGGCGCGGCCCTGTCGGCACTGCAGGCGCTGCGCCTGCACTGCCCGGGCACCCCCGTGGCGGTGGTCAGCGGCGACGACGACCCGCAGATCGTCGAGCGCGCACGCGCAGCCGGTGCGCGCGGTTTTTTACACAAGCAGGAGTCTCCTGACACTTTTGCCACTGCTCTGCAGCGCTTGCGTGCTGGCGAGTCCTGGTTTCCCGCCTCTTTCGCTGCCACCGCAGCACCCCGAGCACGAGAGCTGCCTGTCACCCCGCAAGAGCTGGGGCTGTCGCTGCGGCAAGGAGAAGTACTGGCCCGGGTGCTGCAGGGGCAGCCCAACAAACGCATTGCGCAGGCGCTCGACATCTCGGAGGCCACCGTCAAGGAACATGTGACTGGCATCCTGCAAAAGCTGGGGGTGCGTACGCGGGTGGAGGCGATCACACACCTGCGGGGCCGCCAACTGGTTCTGCCCAACGACGCACGATGAGTACCGTGGCCGAGCTGAGTGACACGCCCGCCGCAGAAGGCGATCGGATCACGCCGGGGGGCAGGCTAGAACTGCTGGAAACCTCTTTTGCGCGCCTGCGCCTGAGCGTGCTGACGATGACCCCCATGGGGGCGCTGATGGGCGCTCTGCTGCACTGGCATGGCGGCGATGGCTGGGTCCTGTGGGTCTGGGGGGCAGCCTACGCGGTGGTCGCATTGGGTGTGAACATGGTGCGCCGACGCTATCGCCAGGACAAAGGCTGGCAGTCCCCTGAGGCGCAACTGGCGCGGTGGATGCCGCGCATGCATGCCCTGGCCATCGGGCATGGTGTGGGCCTGTCGCTGACCGTGGTCCTGTGCATCGGCCACTCCCCGCCGCAGTTCATGCTGCTGCTGCACGTCACGTTGCTGGCCATCCTGACCGTGAATGCGGCCCAGATGCCAGCCGTGCTTTCGATCTACCGCTGCTTCTTTCTGGGCACGGTGGGCATCGTGCTGCTGAGCCCCTGGACTTTTCCGGAGTATTCCTATTTTCTGGTGCCCATGGCGCTGGTGATGTCGGTGGTGATCGACCGCAGCGCGCTGCAAGCCCATCGCTTCTTCGTGCGCCAGGTGGCGCTGGGCGAGCACAGCCGTGACCTGGCCGTGCGCTACCGTGCGGCCCGGGACGCTGCGGAGGTGGCCTTGGCCGAGAAGAACCGCTTCATCAGCACCGCCGCTCACGACCTTCGCCAGCCCGTACATGCGATTGCCTTGCTGACCGAGGCCGTCGTGCTGCGCAACCGCGACCCGTCGCTGGCTGAACCCCTGAGCGATCTGCGCCACAACCTGCGGGCCGTGCAGCGCATGTTCGACTCGCTGCTCGACCTCTCGAAGATCGAATCGGGCACCCTCGCACTGCGCCCTCAGCCGGTGCTGCTCGCGCCACTGCTGGACGATCTGTTGCTGCAGTTCACCCCTGAAGCCCGCGCCCGCGGCCTGGCGCTGCGACTGCGGCCGCCCCCCACGGGGGCCACGGTGCGGGCCGACGACCCGCTGCTGCGCCAGTCGCTGGCCAACCTGGTGCACAACGCGCTGCGCTATACGCCGCAGGGTGGGGTGCTGGTGGGCGTTCGCAAGCGTGGGACTTTCTGGCGCATCGAGGTGTGGGACACAGGCCTGGGCGTGGCCCTCGAAGACCAGGGCCGCATCTACCAACCCTTCTACCGGCCCGAACATGCCTGGAGCATCCACCGCGAGGGCCACGGCCTGGGGCTGGCAGTGGTGGCGCGCTGCGCACACCTGATGGGGGCACAGCATGGCCTGCGCTCGCGCCTGGGCCGCGGCTCGTGCTTCTGGCTACAGCTTGAAGCCACCACGGCACCGAATGCGGTGCCCGCCAGTTCGCCGGTTCCGCTGCCAGGGGCTCTGCCGCTGCAGGGCCGCTGCCTGGTGCTGGACGACGACCCGCATGTGCTGCACGCCTGGAGCACCTTGTTGGCCAGCTGGGGGTTGCAGTGTGTGCTGGCATCAGACGCGAGCGAAGCCTTTGCGCGCGTGGAGGCAGACGCACCGCCCGACGTGATCCTGTGCGACCAACGGCTGCGTTCAGGCGAAAGCGGCTTCGACATCCTGCGCGCACTGCTGGCGCAATACCCCGACGCGCACGGCGCGCTGGTGAGCGGCGAATTCGACGCACCCGAGCTGGCCGACGCCGAGGCCGAGGGCTATCTGGTGCTCAAAAAACCGGTGGACGTCGCGCAGCTGCAGGGCCTGCTGCTGCAATGGCTGCCGCAGCGGGCCACGCCTGCCGGGCGCAGCGCACCGGCAGAACATCCGGGCTGACGCATCGCGCGAGGGCCTGGGCCCATGCGCAACGAACCCAGGGCTCCCCAGGGCTTACAGCAGCGCGCCGGGCTTTTCGCCGCGCTCGTACACCACATGGGCGCGGCCCACGATCAGCGGGTCGAGCTTGCCAATCGCCTCGGGGGCCTTGTTGGCGTAAGGCAGCTTGTGCAACACGTAGCGCATGGCGTTCAGGCGTGCGCGCTTCTTGCAGTCGCTCTTGATCACCGTCCAGGGGGCGTCGGCCGTGTCGGTTTCAAAGAACATGGCCTCTTTGGCGCGTGTGTAGTCGTCCCACTTGTCGAGCGAAGCCAGGTCCACGGGGCTCAACTTCCACTGCTTGAGCGGGTGCACCTGCCGCTCCTTGAAGCGGCGGCGCTGCTCGGCCTGGCTGACGGAGAACCAGAACTTGACCACATGCACGCCGCTGCGCACCAGGTGACGCTCGAACTCGGGCGCCTGGCGCATGAACTCGTGGTATTCGGCGTCGGTGCAAAAGCCCATCACGCGCTCGACGCCCGCGCGGTTGTACCAGCTGCGGTCGAACATGACGATCTCGCCCGCCGTGGGCAGGTGCTGGATGTAGCGCTGGAAGTACCACTGCCCGCGCTCGACCTCGCTGGGCTTTTCGAGCGCCACCACGCGCGCGCCGCGCGGGTTCAGGTGTTCCATGAAGCGCTTGATGGTGCCGCCCTTGCCTGCGGCGTCGCGTCCTTCGAACAGGATCACCACGCGCTGGCCGGTCTCTTTGACCCAAGCCTGCAGCTTGAGCAGCTCGACCTGCAACTGGTACTTCTGCGCCTCGTAGGTGGCGCGGCGCATCAGGTGCTTGTAGGGGTAGCCGCCGTCGCGCCAGTCGGGCGCCAACTCGTCGTCGGGGTGGCCCTTGGTGGGGCGCTCGTCTTCGGGGGCTTCGCCATCGGCCCAGAGCAGGCGGCGCAGCATCACGCGGTCGTCTTCGGATGCGCCTTCGATCAGCGTGAGCAGCGCGGTGGCCCGTTCGGCCGGGGCCAGCGCGGCGTTGGCCAGCAGGCCCTCCACGGCCGCACGCTGGCGGCCCTGGGCGGCGCGCGTGGCTTCGCGCGGGGCGGCGGCGCGGACGGCCTTGCTGTCGCGCAGGCCCAAGGTGTCGCCCTGCGCCACGCGGCGCGGGCGTTCGGCCGCACGGGGCGTGCGGCGTGGGGCCGGGGCGGTAGGCACCAGGGCGGCAGCAGCCGGGGTGGCGGGGGTGGGGGCGGTGTCGCGTGCGCTCATGTCACGATTCTGTCACCCGCCCCTGGCGGGCAAAAGGGGTGGCGCGACCCCACCTGCAGGGCGCTTGCGCCAGATCAAGATTGCCGCGCGTCAAGCCAGCGCGCGCTGGATCAGGATCTTCTGCACGTCGCTCGTGCCTTCGTAGATCTGGCACACGCGCACGTCGCGGTAGATGCGCTCCACCGGGAAGTCGGCCACCACGCCGTAGCCGCCCAGCGTCTGGATGGCGGCGCTGCACACGCGCTCGGCCACTTCGCTGGCAAACAGCTTGGCCATGGCGGCTTCCTTCAGGCAGGGGCGGCCTGCGTCGCGCAGCGCGGCGGCGTGCCAGATGAGCTGGCGCGCGGCTTCGAGCTGTGTGGCGCAGTCGGCCAGCCGGAAGCCCACGGCCTGGTGGTTGAAGATGGCGGTGCCGAAGCTCTCGCGCTCTTTGGCGTACTGCAGCGCCACGTCGAACGCGCTGCGCGCCATGCCCACGCTTTGCGCGGCAATGCCGATGCGGCCGCCTTCGAGCGCCGACAGCGCGATCTTGTAGCCCTCGCCTTCGGCGCCGATCAGGTTCTCGGCGGGCACGCGGCAGCCTTCAAACAGGATCTGCGCGGTGTCGCTGCTGTGCTGGCCGAGCTTGTCTTCGAGCCGCGCCACGGTGTAGCCCGGCGTGTCGGTGGGCACGAGGAAGGCACTCATGCCCTTCTTGCCCGCGGCCTTGTCCGTCACGGCGATCACGATGGCGAGCTGGCCGTTCTTGCCGCTGGTGATGAACTGCTTGACGCCCTGGATCACGTACTCGCCGCCTTCGCGCGTGGCGGTGGTGCGCAGGGCCGAGGCGTCGGAGCCCACATGCGGCTCGGTCAGGCAGAACGCGCCCAGCATCTCGCCGCGGGCCAGCGGAGCCAGCCAGCGCTGCTTTTGCGCTTCGCTGCCGTAGCGCATCAGGATGGCGTTGACCGGGCAGTTGGTGACGCTGATGGCGGTGCTGGTGCCACCGTCGCCAGCCGCAATTTCTTCGAGCACCACGGCCAGGCTCACGTAGTCGAGCCCGGCACCGCCGTACGACTCGGGCACGCAAATGCCGTAGGCACCCAGCGCCGCGAGGCCGCGGTGGGCTTCACGCGGGAAGTGGTGCTCCTTGTCCCAGCGCGCGGCGTGGGGCCAGAGCTCGGCCTGGGCAAACTCGCGCACGGCGTCGCGGATCATTTCCTGGTCTTGGGTCAGCAGCATGGGGTGTCTCCGGAATAGGGGTTCGGGTCAAAAAGCGTGTGTCACCAGTGCGCGGCCCGCCGGCCGTCGTGGTGCAGCAGGCGGCCGCTGTCGGCCGGGGTGACGCTGGCGAGCACGGCCCGCAGGCCGCGCACGCTCTCTTCGGGGGTGAGGGGTGCCTGCGCACCCCCCATGTCGGTCTGCACCCAGCCGGGGTCGAGCGTGCAGAGCACGGCGCGCGGGTAGTCGAAACGCGCCGCCGCCACGGCCATGTTGAGAGCGGCCTTGCTGGTGCGGTAGAGCCAGGCGTTGCTGCCCGGCACGCTGCCGATCAGCGACATGGACGACGACAGAAAGCCGAACACGCCGCCCGCGGCCTCGACCAGCGGGCCGACCTGGGGCAGCACCTGCATGGCCCCGAGCACGTTGGCGTGCATGACGGCGTCAAAGTCCTGCTGCGTGGGCGGCGTGGTGGCGCCCGGGCGGCGCATCACGCCCGCCACGTACAGCGCGAGCGGCAATGCCTCGCCGTCAAGCTGCCAGGCCAGACCGCTCACGCTGGCGGGGTCGGCCACGTCGCAGCGCAGCACCTCGGCCCCCAGCGCCCGCAGGCGGGCCAGGCCCGCGTCGTCACGCGCGGTGGCGATCACGCGGCGGCCTTCGTCCAGGTACTGGCGCACCAACTCCAGGCCCAACCCGCGCGAGGCGCCGATGACCAGCGTGGCGGGGCGGCTCATGGGTAGGCTCCAGGGAGGTGGGTTTGGGGTGTTTTCATGCGCTCATCCAGCGAAATCAAGCACAAGCAGCTACCAAATTCATAGCAAATAGCAGGACTGGCCGCATGACCAGAGCGCTGTGCAGGCGCCGCGGGGCCAGGCCGCCTGCGCCGTCTGGGCGGGGCCACAGCGGCGGCACCCTGGCACCGCCCTGCGAGCCATTTAAGGCGTTTTGGGCCTACAGCCTAGCAAAATCAAGCACGAGCAGCTATCAAAAACAGAGCATTCCGAAGCCCCCCACCGCCCGCCAGGGACGATGGCCCGGGCCTCGGGCCGATGCGGCTTAGACCAGCTCCAGCGCCATGGCCGTGGCTTCGCCGCCGCCGATGCACAGCGTGGCCAGGCCCTTCTTCTTGCCGCGCGCCTGCAGCGCGTGCAGCAGCGTGACGATGATGCGGGCGCCGCTCGCGCCAATCGGGTGGCCCAGCGCGCAGGCGCCGCCGTTCACGTTGACCTTCTCGTGCGGCACCTTCAGGTCGGCCATCAGCGCCATGGGCACCACGGCGAAGGCTTCGTTGATTTCCCACAGGTCCACGTCGTCGACCTGCCAGCCGGCTTTTTTCAGCGCCTTCTGCGTCGCGCCCACGGGGGCGGTGGTGAACCATTCGGGCTCTTGCGCGTGGGTGGCGTGGGCGACGATTTTTGCCAGCGGCTTGCAGCCCAGCGCCTGCGCGGTGGACTGGCGCATCAACACCAGCGCCGCAGCGCCGTCGTTGATGCTGGAGCTGGCGGCGGCGGTGATGGTGCCGTCCTTCTTGAACGCTGGCTTGAGCGTGGGGATCTTGTCCAGGCGGATCTTGAGCGGGCCTTCGTCCTGCGCCACGGTGACTTCGCCCTTGCGGGTGGTGAAGGTCACGGGCGTGATCTCGGCGGCAAATGCGCCCGACTGGATGGCCTGCTGCGCGCGCTGCACGCTGGCCATGGCAAAGGCGTCCTGCTGCTCGCGCGTGAACTGGTACTTGGCGGCGCAGTCTTCGCCAAAGGTGCCCATGCTGCGGCCGGCCTCGTAGGCGTCTTCCAGTCCGTCGAGCATCATGTGGTCGAAGATCTTGTCGTGGCCCATGCGGTAGCCGCCGCGGCCCTTCTTGAGCAGGTAGGGCGCGTTGGTCATGCTCTCCATGCCGCCGGCCACCATCACGTCGCGGCTGCCGGCCACAAGCTGGTCGTGCGCGAGGATGGTGGCTTCCATGCCCGCGCCGCACATCTTCGACAGCGTGACGGCGCCGGTGCTGCGCGGCAGCCCGCCCTTGAAGCCCGCCTGGCGCGCAGGGGCCTGGCCCTGGCCGGCCATCAGGCAGTTACCGAACAGCACTTCATCGACCTTCTCGGGCGCCACGCCTGCGCGCGCCACGGCGGCCTTGATGGCGGCGCCGCCCAGGTCGTGCGCGGCCAGGTCGGAAAACTCGCCCTGGAACGCGCCCATGGGGGTGCGGGCTGCGCCGACGATGACGATGGGATCAGAAGCCATGTGCTTTCTCCTTGAAGGGGTGCGATGAAAGAAGGGTGGGTGGGCGCCGCACATACGCCGCGGGCCGGGCCATGCGACAGCAGGGGTGTGCGGCGGTCAGGGGCATGGCAGGGACGTCAGGCGGCTGCCGTGGCGGGCGCCTGCGGCGGGTGCGCAAAGCGGCGCTCGGGGTCGTACGGGAACACGTCGTGCACGTGGCCGGCCTGGATGCGCTCTTTGTGCGCCTGCCAGAAGGCCGGGTCGAGCAGGTCGCCGTGGTGCTGCATGAACACGTCGCGCACGGCGGGGTTGCCCAGCAGGAAAGGGCCGAAGGTTTCGGGGAACACGTCCTTGGGGCCGACGCTGTACCAGATCTCGCCGGACATTTCGTCTTCTTCGTTGCGCGGCGCGGGCACGCGGCGGAAGTTGCAGTCGGTCAGGTATTCGATTTCGTCGTAGTCGTAGAACACGACCTTGCCGTTGCGCGTGATGCCGAAGTTCTTCCAGAGCATGTCGCCCGGGAAGATATTGGCGGCCACCAGGTCTTTGATGGCATTTCCGTACTCGACCACGCTGCGCTCCATCTGCTCGCGCGCACGCGTGTCCTGCAGGCCGGTGTCGAACGCTTCTTGCAGGTAGATGTTCAGCGGGATCATGCGGCGCTCGATGTAGAGGTGCTTGATGATCACTTCCTGCTGGCCGTCGCCGTCGCGGTCGCTGATTTCGAGCTGGCTGGGCGCGAACTTCTGGATCTCGGCGATCAGCTCGTCGTCAAAGCGCTCACGCGGAAAGGCCACCTCGCTGTATTCGAGCGTGTCGGCCATGCGGCCCACGCGGTCGTGCTGCTTGACCAGCAGGTACTTGCCCTTGATCTGCTCGCGCGTGGTGTCTTTTTGGGGCGGGTAGTAGTCCTTGATGATCTTGAACACGAACGGGAAGCTCGGCAGGTCGAACACCAGCATGACCATGCCCTTGATGCCGGGCGCAATGCGGAACTTGTCGCTCGAATGGCGCAGGTGGTAGAGGAAGTCGCGGTAGAACAGCGTCTTGCCCTGCTTGGCCAGGCCCAGCGCGTTGTACAGCTCGGCGCGTGGCTTGCGCGGCATGAGGCTGCGCAGGAACTGCACATAGGCGCTGGGGATTTCCATGTCCACCATGAAGTAGGCGCGCGCAAAGCTGAAGAGCATCTGCAGGTCGTCTTCGCCGAACAGCGCGGCATCGATCACCAGCTTGCCCTGCGGGTTGTGCAGGATGGGCAGCGCAAACGGCAGCTCGTTGAAGCCGTTGATGACCTTGCCCACCACGTACGCGCCCTTGTTGCGAAAGAACAGGCTGGAGAGCACCTGGATCTGGAAGTTGGCGCGCAGCTTGACGTTGCCGATGCGCCGCTGGATAGCCGCCAGCACGAAGCCCGTGTCGCGCGAGAGATCTTCAAACTCGCGCTGGAGCTGGAAGTTGTCCACGATGCGCGTGAGCGTCTCGTGCATGGTGTCGCGCGAGGGGTAGTACGAGCGGTAGGTGGGTCGCGCGGCGGGCTCGTCGTTTTCGATGTATTCGGTGCTGACCGCGGGGCGCACGAAGATGAAATCGTTGTGGAAGTGCGTGCGGTGCAGGATCTTGGTGGTGACCGAGTTGAAGAAGGTCTCGGCCAGCTCAGGCTGGTGGTGGTTCACCAGCAGGCCGATGTAGTGCAGCTTGACCTGGTGCCAGACCTCCATGGGCTGCTCGCCCGCGCGGAACTCCTTCTCCAGCCGCAGCGTGCATTCCTTCACGCGCAGGTCGTAGAACTCGATGCGCTCGCGCTGCGCACGTTGCTGGCCGTGCCAGTCGGCGGTTTCAAAGCGGTGCTTGGCGCGGGCCGATTCGGTGCGGAACAGGCGGTAGTGGCGGTTGAAGCCGTCCATCATCGCCTTGGCGATGTCGTAGGCTTGGGGGGCGTCCAGTCGCTGCGGAAACATGGGTTCTCCTGGGGCTCGGTGCAAAGCGCTGATCATCGCGCCTTCAGGCGCTGCGGCGCACGGCGGCCACACCTTCGATGGCGGCTTTGTAGAGCGCGTCCAGCCCTTGCGTGCCAGCCACGGTCATGTGAAGGTCGTTGATCAGGCCGTCTTTGAGGCCGTAGCACCAGCCGTGCAGCGTGACCGGCTGGCCGCGCGCCCAGGCGTCCTGTACCACGGTGGTCTGGGCAATGTTGACCACCTGCTCGATGGCGTTGAGCTCGCACAGCACATCCAGACGCGCCGCCTCGGGCACGGCCGCGATCAGCGCGCGGTGGCGGTCGCGTACGTCCTTTACATGGCGGATCCAGTTGTCGGCCAGGCCCACGCGCGCATCCTGCAGCGCGGCGCGCACACCGCCGCAGCCGTAATGGCCGACCACCATCAGGTGCTCCACATGCAATTGATCGACTGCGTACTGGATGGTCGAGAGGCAGTTCAGGTCGGTGGGCACGACCACATTGGCCACGTTGCGGTGGACGAAGACCTCGCCCGGCTCCAGCCCGGTGATCTGGTTGGCCGGCACGCGGCTGTCGGAACAGCCGATCCACATGTACTTGGGCTGCTGCTGCGCCATCAAGTTGGTGAAGAAGCCGGGCCGGTCGCGCTCCATCTGCGCCGCCCAGGCGCGGTTGTGGGCAAAGAGGTCTTGGATATCGGACATGGCGCGATTCTGGGGCACGCCCGCCTCCCGCCTGCGGCGCCAACGGCGCACGCGGGAGGCTGGCGTGCGCCCTGGGCCTTACATGGTCTCGGCGAACAGCTCGCGGCCAATCAGCATGCGGCGGATTTCGCTGGTGCCAGCGCCGATCTCGTACAGCTTGGCATCGCGCCACAGGCGGCCCAGCGGGTATTCGTTGATGTAGCCGTTGCCGCCGAAGATCTGGATGCCCTCGCCGGCCATCCAGGTGGCCTTTTCGGCGCACCAGAGGATGACCGAAGCGCAGTCCTTGCGCACCTGGCGCACGTGTTCGGTACCCAGCAAATCGAGGTTCTTGCCCACCGTGTAGCAGAACGCCCGGCCGGCCTGCAGCACGGTGTACATGTCGGCCACCTTGCCCTGGATGAGCTGGAACTCGCCAATGCTCTGGCCGAACTGCTTGCGGTCGTGGATGTAGGGCACCACGTTGTCCATCACGGCCTGCATGATGCCGATGGGGCCTGCGGCCAGTACGGCGCGTTCGTAGTCGAGCCCGCTCATGAGCACGCGGGCGCCGTTGTTCAGCCCGCCCAGGATGTTTTCAGCCGGCACCTCAACGTTTTCAAACACCAGCTCGCCGGTGTGGCTGCCGCGCATGCCCAGCTTGTCGAGCTTTTGTGCGATCGATAAGCCCTTCATGCCCTTTTCGATCAGGAAGGCCGTGACGCCGCGCGCGCCCAGCTCGGGCTCGGTCTTGGCATAGACCACCAGCGTGTCGGCGTCGGGGCCGTTGGTGATCCACATCTTGTTGCCGTTGAGCAGGTAGTAGCCGCCCTTGTCTTCGGCCTTGAGCTTCATGCTGATGACATCGGAGCCGGCGCCGGGTTCGCTCATGGCCAGTGCGCCCACGTGTTCTCCGCTGATCAGCTTGGGCAGGTACTTCTGGCGCTGGGCTTCGCTGCCGTTGCGCTTGATCTGGTTCACGCACAGGTTGCTGTGCGCGCCATATGACAGGCCGACGCTCGCGCTGGCACGGCTGATTTCTTCCATGGCCACCATGTGGGCCAGGTAGCCCATGTTGGCGCCGCCGTACTCCTCGGGCACCGTGATGCCCAGCACGCCCAGATCGCCCATCTTGCGCCAGAGGTCCATCGGGAACTGGTCGGTCTTGTCGATCTCGGCCGCGCGAGGCGCGATCTCGGCCTGCGCGAAGTCGCGCACCGCGTCGCGCAGGGCGTCAATGTCTTCACCGAGTTGAAAGTTCAGGCCTGGAAGGCTCATGGAAGTCTCCTTGGAATGGAATGGAAGTGGGCAGTGGTGCGCCGGGCGGCATCGCAGGCGCTTCGGGAGGTCGGGCCAGCATGCCCAGACCACGGGGTTTGGGGCGGTGGGGTCGGCCCTTGCCAGCAGGCCGACAGCAGCGTGCGGCGCGACGGTGCAGACGCGATGCGGGCGGTGTGCATGGCTTATCCCTGCACGCCATCACGGCCCACCACGGCCATGAGCGTGCAATGCATGGTCGCCACCAGATGCTCCTGATCGCCTTGCAGTGCAAAGGCTTGGCCCTCGCACACCGTAATGGTGCGGCCCGGTTTGATCACACGGCCTTCCATGCGAAAGCGCTCGCCGCGCGCCGGTGCCAGCAGGTTGATCTTGAATTCAATGGTCAGCACGGCTGCGTCTTGAGCCATGAGCGTGAAGCCTGCGTAACCGCAGGCCGAATCCAGCGCAGTGGACACCACACCGGCATGCAGAAAGCCGTGCTGCTGCGTCAGCCCAGGAGCCCAGTCGAGGGCTATGTCCACCGCGCCCGGCTCAATTCGGGTCAGCTTCGCGCCCAGCGTGTGCATGACGCCCTGGCGCGCAAAGCTGGCGCGCACGCGCTCGGCATAGTCGGCGCAGCGGGGCTCGAAAACAGGGCGCATGATCCTTTTGATTTACGTTTACGTAAACGTCAATTATGCGCGATTTTGCTTTTTTCGCTTTTGGTCAGCAGACTTCGCGCCTCCTTCTCGTGCTCGCGCACTTCGTCCAGCGTGGCCTGAAGCTCTGCCATCTGGGCCTCCAACTGGGCGCGGTGCACGGCCAGCACATCCAGAAAACGGCGCAATTGCACGCCGGTGTCGCGCGGGCTGTCGTAGAGGTCGATGATTTCCTTGGCCTCGGTCAGGGACAGTCCAAGGCGCTTGGCCCGCAAAGTCAGCCGCAGACGCGTACGGTCGCGTGCACTGTAGACGCGGTTGCGTCCGCCGGGGCCGGTGCGCTCGGGCTGTATCAAGCCCATGTCCTCATAGAAGCGAATCGCGCGCGTGGTGAGATCGAACTCTTTGGCGAGATCGCCGATGCTGTAGGTGGTGGCCATGAAAATGGGGGCTTCCGATTGCGGGATCACGCGTGCGACAGGGAAATGCGCAGGCGTTTTTACAATGGGGCAACCCATGACGTTTACGTTAACGTCAATCCTAACGGATTCACCATGTACGCATCCACTGGTTCCGCACCGCTTCACTACCCGTTTGGCACGCAACTGCCTGAGCGCGGCAGTTTTCTAGAGGTGGCCCCAGGAATCCGCTGGATCCGGATGCCTCTTCCCTTCGCGCTGGACCATATCAACCTTTGGCTTTTACGCGACGCCATTGACGGGCGTGAGGGCTGGACGCTGGTGGATTGCGGCGCAGACACCGCAGACACCCGTGCAGCGTGGGAACAGATCATCACGAATGGGCTCGACGACTTGCCCATCCTGCGGGTGGTGGTGACGCACATGCACCCTGATCACATCGGCCTGGCCCATTGGCTGTGTGATCGCTTCCACGCCCCGCTGTGGATCAGCGTGCTCGATTACCACGTAGCCCGCATCGGGGTGTATGACCAGGATGGCTTCGGTGGCGAGTCTGGTATCGCGTTCTATCGACAACACGGCTTTCACACACCAGAGTTCGTGGAACACGTCCGCGCAAGGCGCCGATACTACCCAGGCTTGGTGCCGTCCTTGCCGAGGCAGTTTGAGCGCCTTGCAGACGGCTACGCGGTGCGTGTGGGACAGGATCAATGGGATGCGATCGACGGCTACGGGCACGCTCCCGAGCACATCATGCTGCATTGCGCTGACCGGCATATCTTGATCAGCGGAGACATGGTTCTCCCGACGATATCGACGAACGTAAGCGTGCACGCAATGGAGCCGCATGGAGATCCGTTGGGGCTGTTCCTGAAGTCGCTCAAGCGGTAC